>JAISOY010000072.1 GCA_031275285.1 Bacteroidales bacterium
GTATCCGTTGGTATACTTTTCATATACGGACAATGATTCATGTAACTTGGCATACCAGCTGACATTCAGGTTATAATGTTTAGCCACTTTCTCCGCAAGTAAGGCATTGGACCACATATCATCGGCCATCTTCCGTTTTAAAGCAATGAAATCGGAGTATTCATAGCCCGAAATATCAATCTCTTCACAACGGTCATCTATACCCAGCTTCTTCAGGTCCACCGTTTGTTCGAAAACCTGGTCGCCGTCAAGGTCGTATTCGATAAAATCAAAGAAACCGTTATTGTCCTTGTCCGTATATTTGACTGTGGAGAATTTCTGGGGCGTCTTGTTCAGCCAGTGACGGTCATATCCCTGGTAGGCTGTGGCATTCTGGTCGATACGCCAACAGCCCCATTCAGCTCCCAACAGGTGTAACCGCCCATCAAAATTACCAAGGTACAACTTACCGCCGCCTGAGGCATCAAGGTCCCACTCACCCCTGTCACCGGCAGCATCGGCCTGTGAATTATTGTCAATTCCCCCTTTTCCGGTTCCGATAAGGAATATATCTTTCGGATCAAGCAACTCCACACGTTCCCATCTCTTACAATCATCATCTTCATCATATACAAAGTATACCTGCTTCCACTCTCCTTTGAAGATCATCTTTTTTGCCGCATCGTGATCGGGATAGATCAACTCTTCCAACTGGCGGAAGCGGGGGTCCATAAAATATTTGTCTGATTCGGGCAGCCCCCTCAGGTTAGGTATTTTGTGCACCTGGTCCATATAATCGAACCCAGGGCCACGGAAACTGATGGTGAAGTCGAAGTCAAAGTCGTTACCCGGACCGTTGTCATTATCCATATCGACAGCCAATGAAACCCAGTCGATCTTACCGCTTAACTTTAACCTTTCTGCCGGCTGTCCTTCCACTTCACCGCTATAGCCACGTGGAGAATCGCATAAACGTATAGCTACTTCCGATCTTCCATCCCCGTCATAATCATAGAAAAGGAAAGGATTTTCCCAGTTCAAACGAAGATCATCCATCCCATTGGTATAAGCATGTATCTTCAAAAAGGCCGAATTACCACTGTAATCTGTATAGAAATTAGATGTTTCTATTCTTTCCCAATTGCGTAGTTTCATAGTATTCCAGTCGATATAATTGAATACCTGGTCATGGTCGGTATCCAATACCCACATATAGTGTCCGTGGGGCCAAACTTTACCAGGAATTTTATCGGGATATTCCACCACTACCTGAAGATCCGCTTTCCCGTCATTATCCGTATCCACCCAATCTATGACCAGGTCGCCCCAGGAACCGAATTTGCCGTCTTTGTTCCTGTCGATGAGCAGGCAGTCATTATCCGTATCGCCTTCCAGGTCGCCTTTTTTCATGTCACCGTCATCATCTATCCAAAGAATGGGATAACCGTTGGATGTAACCGATTTGATCGCATCAGGTTTTCCGTCACCGTTAAGGTCGATATATTCCGGCGTATAGCCAACCGGAGGGGGTGGTAATCTGAATGGAACCATAGGGGTACCCGTATTCCAGTATTTTGCCTCCTCTTTTTGCCCAAACAAAGTCGACGATATCATTAAAACAAAAAGTATTAAAATGATTTTTTGAATTTTCATGATTGTTTTTTTGATTTGTTCTTTTCTAAGTGTAATTTATTAAAATCATTCACTGCTTCGAACATGGCAATTATATTTTCCGCAGGAACATCTGGCAATATGTTGTGTATCGTATTGAATACATATCCCCCTCCTTCCGAAAATATTTCCATGCGCTCGAATACCTGATCCCTTATCTGTTGTTTGCTTCCGTTATTAAGGATACCCACATTTTCTATTCCTCCTCCCCAAAACGTACAATCCTTACCAAACTCCTTTTTCAGGAAAACAGGATCCATGCCGTAAGCATTTGTCTGCACCGGATTGAATATTTCTATCCCTGCCTCGATCAGATCAGGCATCAGGCTTGAAATTGATCCGCACGAATGGAGGTAAGTATGCATCGAACTATTTGCCTTGACATAGTCACACAACATCTTATGCCTGGGTTTAAACAGTTTCTGGTAGGTTCCCGTATCCATGAACGGCCCGGTTATCATTCCCAGGTCATCCCCGAATTTTATGATATCTACAATATCTCCTACCGAAGCACAAACTTTTTCAAGGGTAGCCATGTGCCTTTCCATGAATTGATCCAGAAGTGCCGCTACATTTTCCTGGTCACAAAGCAGATCCATCAAAAAATTATCCATCCTTCTCATAAAAGCGCCCCACTCGAAAAGATTGCATCCTATACCGAGAAGTAAAGCTTTATCTGTATGCTGACGTAAATTCAAAATATCTTTCCTCAGTTGTTTGTAAAAATCAGGTTCTCCTGAATAATCCCAGGGACTTAAGGGATAACGCGCCCACATCACACGTTCTCTTTCTTTGTCAAAATCCTTGTAAGAACCAGGGTAGCCATTTTCATAAGGAAAATATACCTGATCAAAAAAAGGAGCTCCTGCAGGCATCTTGGCCAATACCCTTTTCCCGTCATCATCAAATGTCAGCCATGAGCCATCTTCCTGCCTGACAGGATGAAACCAATCCGGATAATAGGCTGCCCCTCCATTTGACATTACCGTGGGTTTCCACTTATCATCTGTTCTATTATAGATCCTTCCGATATCTATTACATCTACTTCGAACATATCCAAAACAGAGTCGTCAGGTTGGGCCAGTTGCTGAACCACATCATATATGCGAACCGGAAGATTATTCTTTCCTATCTCTTTCAACAGGTTAGAATAAGCTATTGCAGATATTCCCGAACTGGGGGTTGCACTTAAATCAACAGGTATCTTATCTGTATCCTGATGTGCTATCGCCGCTAATACCCTTTCCCTGGATGTCATCAATTTCATAATTGTATGAATAATTAGGTGGTTAATTCATTTAAAATATCGACCAAAGCCTGGGGTTCGGTCGTATAGTAATCAGCACCGATCTTTTTTGCGAAATCATGATTCACAGGTGCACCACCTATAAAGGTCTTTACTTCCGGATATGATGTTTTTATGGCAGCATTTATTTTCTCCATATTTAGCATCGTTGTGGTCAGCAATGCCGACATTCCGACAAAAGAACCCGGATTTTCTTTGATTGCCGCAATATATTTATCCACCCCTGCATCGACGCCCAAATCAATGACCTCATAACCATTTCCTTCAACGATCATACACACCAGGTTTTTTCCAATATCATGCAGGTCGCCCTCAACAGTCCCAATGATAAATTTTCCTTTATGCTGTACTGTACCATCGTTAAAATATTTTTTAAGATGATTCATTGCTGTTCCCATTGCTTTGGCACTCAACAACACATGCGGGACAAACACCTTATTTTCACGGAATTTCATACCAATACGGTTCATTCCGATAATCAATGCCTCAGATAGGATTTTTCCGGGTGAAATTCCTTTTTCAAGAGCCTGCTGTGTCAATTCATCAGCTCCATCCTCACCTTTCATCTCCGGAGGATATTGTGCAGCACGGTTTATCTTTCCGAATTCCACACATTTTGCTATTTGATCCAAAAGGTCGTTCATTTTAGCCTTATTTAGAAGATTTTTCGGTTTTTAACACATATAGCGATAAGAATATGGTATATGCCAGACATCCTGCCAAGAGCAACATCCCCCAATTTAACCCGAGATAATCATTGATCATCCCAATGATTGGGGGAATAATCGCTCCTCCGCAAATACTCATAATTATCAAAGCGGATATTTCATTGGCCCTTTCGGGTATATATCGTAATCCTACGGCAAATATCAGGGGAAATATAGATGCAGAAAACAGCCCTGTGCAGAAAATAACAATTTGTCCTGTAATCGCGGAAGGCATAAAAAACATCAGTAAAAAAGAGAACACAGATAATATGGTACAATAAACAAACATTTTATTGCTCGATATCCAATTAAGGACAATCGCACTTAAGAATCTTCCGATCATCAAAGCAGCAAAATAAATGCTGATGCTGACACTGGCCTCTTCCTGAGTCACCCCGAATCGTCCTTTCATATAATTAACAATGTTGGTATTGATCCCGACATCAAATCCAACCATCAGGAATGTCCCTATAACCAATAATGCCAGTTTTTTGTTTGTCAACAACTTTATTGCACCCATGAATGTTGCATTCTGTGCATCCTTTGTTTCGTTGATCTTCGTTGCCGATAACCAAATCACCGAAACAATACAAATACCCAGGTATACCCAATAAATAAAAACCCAATTACCGAATTTTGCAGCACAATAAGCAGCGATCACCGGACCAAGTGTACCGGCAATAGCCTTAACGAATTGCGATAATGTTAAATTCCGGGATAATTTCGATGGAGGAGAAACATCCTGCATCAAAGGATTGGCAGATACCTGTACGATGGTATTACCTATCCCGAGAAAAGTGAAAGAAATCAGCATCCCATAATAAGAATACCATATCAACGGAATAAGCATGCCGATTCCTGTGAGAATGATCCCGAGATTAACCGTAACCTTCTTCCCTTTTTTATCCTGAAAAATCCCCACAGGGATGGATAGTAAAGCAAACCACAAAAAGATCATCATGGTCAGGAACTGGGTAAGCGTATCGCTCAATGCAAACTCATGTTTGACATATCCTGTGGCGACACCTACAATGTCGACAAATCCCATTACATAAAAAGCAAAGAACACAGGAAGTGTTTTGGTAACGGATGGGTGGTTCATAACCTATTTATAAAAATTTTGTGAAATATTTTGTCTGACCCTATTCAGTACGTTTTCGTCTAATCCACAGACTTTTTGCAGGATATATTTTGTTCCATATCTGTTCAATTCCGTATGGAAATCAATATCCCCGGAGAACATACTGCCGTCAGTACCCGTAGCTTTAAAACGAAGCGCTGTCCATAGGGTATCCAGGATATTGTCAACCGGAAGTTCATATCGGTAACCGTACAACAGCGGGGTGACGATCCGGTCGTCATGGGACAGCTTGCGGTACAGGTCGCAGCCTACACGGAAAACAGTATCGCCCAGTTTACGGTTGCCAAAACGGGATAAAAGGTCGTCTATATGATCTGTGAGCTCTGTTTCCGTGAACTCTCCTGGATACATCGCCTGTAATATTGTGGCACTTTCCTGCATCGAAGTCCTGGCCGCTTCCCGGATGGCAGAGTCTTCCAGAACTTCCCAGATGTAAGTGTGTTCCGGATGGCGGAGGTAACCCTGATAGGCGACTACGGCATGTCCGAAGTTGTGGACGAAAAGTTTACGGTCCACCCAGGCTTTCATGTTTTCTTTGGCATCGATTCCTGCAATCCGTGGAATGGGAGTCTTGAAGGCTTTCTTATCGACAATCAGGGTATTGTATGCTTCCGCTGATACGGACAACGGATCTTTAGCGGAAACGGGGAGTAAGGGAACCATCTTGCCTATACTGGTTTCAACCAGCCCGACTTGTGCGCTTAACGGGTAGCCGGGTAAGGATCTTTCCAGCAAAGAGTAAAAATATTCGCTTGCATTGCGCATGTTTTCTGCAAGGATGATATCTACGGGGGTTCCGGGATGGTCTTTTTCCCTTTGCTGCAGGCCGGCGGATAGTGGCCCGGCAATGTGAGGTAAGGCGTTCTTGCCTACGGAGACCGAAACGATGTCGGCGCTGCTGATTTCTTGAAGGATGGCGTATGTGTGGTCGGCAGGGATACCCCTTACATTGGTCACGGGGATGATGGTGTCGTGTTCATCACAGATATGAACATTGTAGGATTTATCCCTGTTCAGGGCATTGATGATTTCCATGTCCTTGTCGATGAACACGACTTCGTATCCGCTACGGCTGAAGAGCTGCCCGATGAAGGAACGGCCGATCTTGCCGGCACCGAATAGAACGAGCTTCTTCATCCCGTTCAACTCCTGTTGTATTCGTTACAGAGGCAATAACGGGCGGGTTCGTCTTCTTCGATTTCCGGATAGCGGCCCAGGGATTCATAGAAACGGTTATCGTTGCTATCGTCATTGACGGTGGACACTTCACCTACCAGAGCGGGTCCACCTTCTGCCCAAAAGCTATGGTAGACATAGGGCTCGAAACTGATGCTTTCGCCGGGCTTCAGACGGAGGACGTCTCCGCCCCGGAAGGTGCGCACCACGCCATCGATCTTCAGGGTGAATTCCTCACTGGTCTTTTCTTCTTCCTGATTGGCTTTCCATAGTTCGAGGCACAGGTCTCCCCCGCCCCGGTTGATGATGTCTTCCATCTTGGTCCAGTGGAAATGCATCGGTGTGACCTGAGATTGTCCGGCAATCATGATTTTTTCACAGTAGGTCTTGAAGGGGTTTTGTCCCTGATAACCGTTACGAAGGGTGAAAAGGGTAAGGCCTTCCTGCCCGAAATGGCCTTTGCCGAAGTCGGTGATGTCCCAACCTAAACCGGCCTGCCATATTTCCTGATAGGCCTGGCCCTTTCCTGCCCATTCTCCTGGCGTGAGAAAGGCCCATGGGGGAAGACGGAATGAGTGTTGTTTAAAAAAGTCGATGGCGAAATCGATGGATTGGTTGATCTGGCTCCTTTTCATTTTTTTATTGTTTGATGGTGAATAAATTCTTGTATCTGGCTTAAGGGGACAGCCCCGCCGGTGCTGCTCCCGCTGAACAGGTTGAATCGGGCATTGGCATTGGACAGGGTCAGCATATCTTCAAGGGACCAGCCTTCATGTATGGCATACAGGCTGGCGGAACAGAAAGCGTCTCCGGCGCCTACGCTACTTTTGATATCTTCAGGAGATACCCTGAAGGAAGGGACATAGGCTTGTTCGCCGTTCCTGCGCATGGCAAAACCACCTTCGGGATAGTGGATGACCACGGTTTGGTGTACACCCTGACTGAACAGGTAACGGGCCACTTCCGGAAGGCGCTCTGTGTAAAGGGTGGTAGATTCCCGTAATGAAATATGGCTACACGCGGAGGCTTCCACTTCGTTACATATCATATGGTCTACATATTTCAGGCTGGGGGTGATGATTTTCCGGAAACGGTCGCCTTGTTCGGAAACGACGTCGATGGAGGTCTGGTACCCTTTGTCCTTGAGTAACTGAAGTACACGGGCGGCAACAGTACCGTATTCCGGATCGGGAGAATCGAGCTTATCCAGCAGCAACAGGTAACCCAGGTGAAAGATCTTTGCCGGGACATTGATATCTACGAAATCGGGATAGTCGAGCAGGGAATTGGAGCCGCGGTAATGAAAAAAAGTGCGTACGCCGGTTTGTGCCTCGGACATCACATCGGTGAAAGAGGTAGTAACGCCGTTACGGACAGACATATGCGTGGGGTCGATATGGTGTTTTTTTATTTCTTCCAGAATAAGGCGCCCGTCGGCATCGTTGCCCACAATACCTCCTGCCCAAAGAGGTAAACCGGTCTCCAGGCGTGAAAGCCCTACCAGGACATTATGGGAACAGCCGCCCAAAACATCATCCGATACGCTACGGATAGTACTTAAGTTACCTCGGTCGGGCCATGATTCAATCATCTTTACATGGTCGATCAGCCAGTTGCCACAAGATATAATACCCCTTCGATTCATCATTAATCGGTTTTTTAATGGTTAAAAAATAATTCTACATCATATCATTAAACACAGCAATACATCATAGGGTTCATTTACATTTTACCTCGACAGGCTTCTGTCCGTCCTTTTCATAAATTACCCTCTCTTTTGCAAAGATAATCTTATCTTTTACCTTTCCTGATGATACGATAATAGATGATTCACCATTCACTTCCTGTTGAAACTGAATATTATAATCTATCGATTTCTCTTTTTTCCCTTTTAATGGTCGTATGACAGACAAAAACTCCGCTTTTTTTGATTCCTGCCTTAAAACCAGTAATGGTATCTGTCTTGTTTCTTCTCCTGTAGGCATATTTGAAATAAATGCTTTTTGTCCGGTTATATTCTTAAAACGGACATCCAAAGCATGATCTTCGTTTTCCCAATACGCTTTACCCGATTCGCCTGAAATATCTTGTTTCCTTACATCGGTAATTGAAGGATATGTAAATTCCTTTTCCGAAAGGGGTACATCTTTTCCGTTGAGCAGAACCGATTGGCCTTCTGCATGGAAAAACCAATCAAAACAATGTTCTTTATCCCCCTCTATACGATCCCAAATTACCGCATATTCACCAGTCATCATTACAGTTCTGGTCCAATGAGTTCCTTCGGCGATCTCAACGGTACTGGCAGACGCTAATTTAAAAGACGGTGTTATCTCAAATACGGTTAAATTCCTGTCTTTGGTAGCAGGATGTCGCTTCCCGTCTATCACTATGGTATTGTGTGAATGTGTGCTTTTCAAAAAGACGTTGGAAGGAGAAGCATATCCAGTGGTTCCGTAATCGGCAACCAACAGTTTTCCTTTTGCGAATAAGGTAATGCCCATTTTATCAGGATGACCATGTCCCAGGAAAGGACCATAGTCAAAAGTCATGACCATTTCTTTTTCCATAGGTAAGCCGGAACCTTGTCGTAATACAGCAATTCCGAGCACAGGAAAATCGATGGATTCAAATATAGGTTTGGGCAGGCGCCTGGGAAATTCTTCGCCATAAAGGACATTCCGGTAATGCGGATCCAGCATATCTCCAAGCATGCCGCTCTTCCCACCCCGGCAAACCTGTTGAACAGCCCATGCAAATTCTGGCAACCGATAACGATAATATCCTACGGTATAATGATCCTGTGGCAGATAAGAGTCATACCATCCGTCATTGATAGCTGCCAGCCGCATATCAGGATATACATACCTCAATGGAGCCGTTAACATCTTTTTTATTCCTTTTCCTTGTTTTACTTCCCATTGATACAAATCATCCCCATTATTTGTAGCCGCTTCTACGAAGGAGAGAAAGCCATTCAAAGGATAAAAATGATATGTGTGCACTGATTCCGGCCATAAGCCGTCATCACCAAGCTGATTGGTAATCTGTAACTTAAACTGTTCTGTGGCAAAATCAATAAAGCGTTGATGGCGGGTTGCATATCCGATCACACCTACGGCAGATAAATGCCATGATCCCCAGTTCCCTCCCATTCCTGATTTAGACAACATCTGTGCTGCAGGCCATAACAGATGTTGTTCAATATGTGACCGTTGTTTTTCGGTCATTACATCAAAAAGTAAGTCATATCCCTCGGCTAACGGTATCAGGACAACCGCCTCTTCCAATGTTTGACGCAATATGGTTTGATGTGGATATGCGTCAGCATATTTTGTAAGTATCTCTATTGCTTTTTCTGCATATTCTTTTTTCCCTTCAATAGCATATACTAAACTCAAATTTCGGACTGCTGCACAAAGCCAGTAATGAATAATTGATTTCCGGGCTGCCAACACCTTATCATTGATGTATGTTTTCCCACAGACAGGGCATTTACTCGGCACATCATCACGGAATATTTTATCCGCAGGAATCTCCAACATACTTCCTTCCGTACAGAAATAGTCATGTAGCCAACCGCCCATGTCCGGAATATCTATAGAACGATCTAACCAAAGATCCGCATCAGCTTTCACATACTTTTCATATATCAATCTTCTTTCGGATTTTTTATGTAAAATATCATTACGAACCAGGGAAAGTCGTTCCGGTGTTACCAAAATGCCCGGACGGGATCTATTGTCATACCGACAGGGTTTTGCTCCGATTTCTGCATCTTTTCTTTTTGCCAATACAGACTGGCTTACGCTTTTCTGTTGCGCATCCACTAGGAATAAAGCACAAAATAAAATAAATACGGTAGGAAATAATCTGATCATTTTCAAATTCATATTAAGGTTAAAATCACCTTTTTAGTTAATGAATAAAATTTTAGTTAATGATTACATTAATGAAAAAATATGATCCGGTTGCTTAAATATAAAATGATCAAATGCTTCCGCTTTATACGGTAACAGGCAACAATGATGTTTGATTATATTTTTCTTGTTTCTCCTCCTATATCCTGCATCTATAATAAGGACACATATTAAAGAAACAACCCTAAACTAAATTTTCATTATTTAATACTGACATATCTAAATTGATAAGCTGTCCGGAAAAGCTCAATCGTCCGGACAGCTTATCAATATCAATTAATCTGGAACAATTGGAACTGATTTCCCCTGATATTCTGTCTTGTCGAGGTAAAGTTTACCAAAAGCCCTAAAGATATTCCCGTTGATTCGTTAATGGAAAATTCTATTGTGCGGGAATCATTGGTTCCGACCCCTACAAGAGAAACCGAAGCCAGCGCCGTATTTATATTTTCTACGTCCGGCAATGTATTTCCGGCCGCTACAACTATATACCTCGGATCATTTCCTGTATTCCCCACTCCCGGGTTATCGGACCCAAAAGAAAAGACGCACTGATAATTTCCGGCAGGAAGGGTAAAAGTCTGGTATATTTTCCCATTAACAATAGCAGCTTCTGTACTCCAACGTTCAACACCGAAACTATGCCCTTCATTCAGATTGTCATATCCACCATATCCTCCCGGCTTATTTTTAACATTATCTGTTATTATCCAGTCCTGCAGGATACCATATCTTGAACCATCCCAATCATCTGTACGGAGGAAAGGTCGTTTGGCATTTTTCAGATATTTATTCGTAATGTTGATATTCTGAATTTTCAACGGTTCAGGATCTGTATAAAATACATCTATAGCCATAGAGTCGGGTAAATAGGCAGTCTGAAAGAAATATTCCTTATCCAGGTCCCCATCCATCTCTGTAGTTTCATCCTCTATGTCAAAGCGTTCTATAACCTTTTCCCCATTGCTGTCAAGATAGAAAATATCAACAGCAAATGCTCCGCCTGATACATCGGCCGTTCCCCATTCCAGAAATATTTTTCCGGATTCATTCATTTCACTGGATACGATAGGACGATTCAACAAGCCTGACCGGTATTTTTCCCCATAAACGGTTCCCAGTACTTCTGTTGGAATTGATGAATTTCCTTCGTCATCATACGTCTTTATAAAAAAAGAATAAAACTTTTCCGGCAAATCATTAATAAATACATTCACACTACTCCCCTCTTCCGGAATGTTTACCAACACAGAATCCTGATAATTATTCCAAAATACCCGTGCTGAAGTAACGCTGGGATCCGAACTTTTTATCCAGGATATTTCAACACGGTTATATCCCGGATGCACTGAAGGATTCTCTGGTTTTCCCGTATAGATCAAGCCACCGGGAACAACAAAATCTTCATATGTACTTTCCATATCCTTACAGGAAGGAAGAAAGTTCACCACAAACAATAATCCTATCAAATAAAAAAAACTTTTCATATTTCTATTTTTTATTCTTCCACAATTTGTCCCCAGAAAGACAATTCATTCAAAACATAAAATTTTCCTCCGCCACCACGGTTAATGTTGACTTTAAAACGCATGTAACGTACCGCGGGAAGGCCTTCCGGGAATTCATAATCCCCACCGGATCTTTCGTATTCCAGATCTGCTGCAGTATAATCGGGATCCGGAAGACCGGATGGCTTGATACACTCAAAATGACCCAGCAGAGTCCATTTGTCCCAGTCATCCACCAATTCGTTGGTACCCCATATTTCAAATTCCTTCACCCAGTCAGAAACATAAGGATATTGAATGGCCTGGTACAATTTCATGCGGCTGAATATCACCTTTTGACTCATTTCCATAGTAAACCACTGGGGATAAGTATCATCTTCCGATTTATACCAGTCTTCCGCACCCAAAATTTTACCGTTGAATAAATTTGCCACCACATATTTTCCCTGTCCCTTATTTTTATCGCTCGCTAAGGATACTAATTTGAAGGATTGATAAGAAATTGCTTCTTCATATAAAGGAACCAATGTTTTGAGTAAAGTGTCCGATTTGTTATTCCATCGGTCCCGTATATATACTGCAAAATTCGTTTCATTCGGATCCAACCCGCGTACACTGAATTTTCCTGCCAAGGAGGAAGTATAATAATCAGATAACTGAAACCAGTCGTTACCGGTGGTATCGGCAAGTAAGAATATGGCTAAATCAGCCTGGGAATCATTTTTATAACTTATATTCACACCTCCGAACGTGGCATCAATCGTCAATGTTTCAAATACAGTTTTTATGGGAGGCAATAGTGGTTTTACATTGATCGTTACCGGTTCGGACGTTTTTTCATTTCTTCCGACACTGTATATCTCGACCTTATAATCAAGAGTGTCTCCAAACCCGACCAATAATAGTGTATCTTTATAGAAAGAAGATTTGGCTTCGCGAATTACTCCCGGTTGTATTTCATATACAGCCTTAACATATGACAACGATTTGTCTTTAGGCAATTTATATGTGATAATGGCTCCCCCGGGAGTACTTACGGCATTGATATTATCCACCTGCCCGGGGACAGAATCATCGTCACCCGGATAAGAATGATGTCCTTCTTCTTTACAACTATACCCGGTATAGGCAAGTATAGTAATAAGTAATATCAGATAAACATTTGCTTTCATTATTTCATCTTTTAATTTTACAATTTATACCTATTGATATGGTTGAATTATTTTTCCTGAATATTTCAATTACCATCCTAAATTCTGGACCAAATTCCTGTTTACAGTAATATTTTCATCTTTGATGGGCCAGAAATAGTCTTTCGCTCCAAACGACTGGTCAAATAAGGTAACTTTCCGGTAATAAGCTGCTGCTGTTTCCTGTAACCTATCCCACCCCTGCACAGGGTTATTCAATATTGTGGTAGCTTCTTTCCATCGACGCAAATCCCAAAATCTCTGACCTTCAAACGCAAGTTCATTTAACCTTTCTTTCCGGATAATCTCCCTCAAACCATCCTGGCTTTTATATTTATCCGGACTATTGGAGTATTGGGTCCAGGCATCTTCTACTTTAGGTAATCCGGCTCGTTCACGGACAAGGTTGATGTACTTATATACTTCTTCCCCGGGTCCCTCCAACTCATTTACTGCTTCTGCATACAAGAGGTACAGGTCACTTAACCGTATCATCGGCCAGGGGTATCCGTTTACGGAATAAGTAGTTCCGGATCCCACCACATTTTCGAAGTGTATCAGTTTCTTAATAAAATAACCTGTTACCGTACTTCGGTCGCTACCGGCTGCATTCCGTTGTCCACGCTTCGTTTGTACATAAAAAAGCTCGTCGGATTTAGTATTATCGTACACTCCCTGCCCATACCAGATTCCACCATCAAATCCTATAGATGCATAAAATCTCGGTTCCCGGTCAAAATGAAGATTCACTGTGGTATAACCCTTCCTGACATGTAAAGATTCCTGATCCGTACTTTCACGTAAAGTGTACCTGTTATTGTAGTCCCAGGTCTTATCTTCATCAATAGGAACACCATTCCGGGAATAGAATTGTTCAACTATTTTCAAAGTAGGGGAATAATCGCCACGAATAGTGTGATTTTCAATATATCTAGCATCCATCAAAGGCATAGCACTGGCTTGAATGGCACAATAACTCTGTGTATTCGCCCAGATTACCTCATCATTCCATCGTTTGCATACAGCATTACGGAAACTTAGCTGATGTTGGATCGTATCAGTAAGTTTAAATTGCTGATATCTTGATTCATGTATATACAATTTGATAGCTACGGAATCACACCAGTCTATGGCTTTCTTACATGCTACCGCCGCAATCTTCCATTTTTCCTGGGAATATGATTGGTTAAATAATTGTGTTCCATCAGGATTTTTGAGTGCCGCCTGATCTTCGTTTCCATTAAATAACGGACTGGCAGCAGTAACCAAGACTTTTGCTTTAAAAGATAAAGCGATAGTCTGGGTAATACGTCCGGACTCATTTTGTTTATTCAGTATATTTAAAGGTAAGTTTTTTACGGCTTCATCAATAAGACGAACAATATAATTAAAACAGGAGTCCACCGGCTGACGGAATAATTTTACTTCTTCTACACCAGCATCAATAGGAAGATTCTCCTTAATTAACGGAACCGGTCCATACATGCGGACCAGGTAAAAATGATAATACGCTTTAAGGGTTTTTACTTCAGCAATCCACTGGCTCTTTTCTATATCGCTCATATCCGGGACTTGTTCTATATTTTGTAAAAAAATATTGCAATCCCTGAGTGCACGGTACATACTCACCCACAAATTGTCTCCATATGGACTGGATACATTCTGATATCCCCGGGCAATATTGAAAAATTGGCTCCCCTGATTGTTCAGCCGCCATATTTCATCACCACCTTCCATAGCCGGATCCTGACCGGGATTTCCGTCCTTCGGCATATAAGAATAACAGGTAAATAAAAACTTTTCCGCTTCGCTTCGCATAGCAAAAACATGTTCGATAGTGGCTACATTATCGGGTATTAAACCCAGAAAATCAGAACATGAATTAAACGAAACCAGCCAGAAACACAATATGGTAAACACAGCATGTTCCTTTTTATATATTGCTGTATTTTTTCGATCTTTTTTTAAGCAAAACATATGTTTCATATATTTCATTATGAGATTGTTCTAAAAATTAAAAAGAAACATTCAATCCGATGTTAAAGGTCTTTTGTAAGGGATATCCTAATCCTCTTCCGCCCATTTCCACATCCCACATTTTAAATTTACTCAGCAGGAATAAATTGGTTCCTGTAAAATAAATCCGCAATGTGGTTGCCCTTAATTTATCCAGTATTTTTTGAGGCAGGGTATAACCGATCTCTACCTGTTTTAGCCTTAGGAAAGCACCATCCCGCATGAACCAGGTATTGGTCTGGTTATTGTTGGATATTAAAGTTGTACTTAACCGGGGCCAGAGCGCATATATGTTCCGGCTATCTTCAGACCAATAATTATCAGCATAATCCTTCAGTAATTGGGTTTCATTGTAAAATGGAGAAGTTGCCGCATAATCGATCCAGAAAGATTCATTGGCCAATCCCTGGAAGAAACAAGACAAGTCAAACCCTTTATAACCAGCTGAAAATCCGAAACCATATACAATCTCAGGTACCGTCGGGTTCCCTATAGGAACTTTATCTGCTTCCGTGATTACACCATCCCTGTTTACATCAAGATATTTAATATCACCTGCCTTATAATCTCCAAACTGTGTAGGTGAATTAGCCACTTCAGCTTCATCCGTAAAAAGCTTTTCAGCAATATATCCAAAACTCTGGGATAAAGCATTCCCTTTGTGAAAACGCCAATATTCATCGTAAGTCGGTTCTTCATATACTTCATATTGACTGGTTGCATATGTAAAGTTCCCTCTGGCAGTCAGCCATAAACTATTGGGCCATGATTGCTGGTAATCAATTGAAATATCCGTCCCTTTTCCTGACGCCTCTCCTGTATTTGCCCGGATCCTATACGTTCCTGCAGTGTTCAACCCGGTAGTATTAGGTATGGTCATACGGTCCATGAGAATTTTTTCACGATATTCCGTAAAATATTCAGCAATGATGTTCACTTTGTTCCAAAGTCCGATTTCCAGGGCGATATTTTTCTTTTCGGAAACTTCCCAGGTGATATCATCATTGGCATATCGGTCTATCGTAACTCCATTTCTTTTATAAGACCCGTTATTCTCACCGAATGAAGCGCTTTTACTCGCATCATTCATGTTCACAATCGACATGAAAAAGAACCGGTCCTGAGCCGACCCGATGGCATCATTTCCTGCCAACCCATATGTTGCCCTTAATTTCAGATTGGATACAGTTTTTTTGATTGGTTTCCAGAACGCTTCGTTAGAAATACTCCAACCCAAACCGGCAGAAGGGAAAAAACCAAATCTGTGCGATTCATGGAAACGTTCCGAACCGTTGTATCCAAAATTAAACTCCGCAAAATAACGGCTATCATAAGAATAAGTGGCACGTCCGGAAACTCCCAGATTCCTGTATGGAAGTGTTTCCTGCAGATTTTCGGCATCTGCAATCATCTTATCTTTCAAAATAAACACCAACAATCCGCTAATTCCATGTTTTTCGTCAAATGTGCGGTTATAATCTACTGCAGCTTCCACATAAATATCAGAATCAACGGTCTTTGCTCCCTGTCCCCATCCCAGGTATTCTGACCCTGTATCTTCATTCAATAAATTGAGCTGGTATTCTTTTGTTTGTGGGTCATAATAAGCCAATTCATAATAATAAGGATTATAGGCACGCGATATTTCATAATATGAGTCCCGAGTCACATTCAACATCGCCCTGGCACTAAGCCCTTCCGTAAACATTTTCAGGTCTTGTCTCAGGTCCAGCTGGGCAATCATCTGAGACCGATTGTAATCTTTATATCCTTTGACCATTTGTGCATATGGATTCATGTACTGACCCTGGTCATAATTTCCGAACATGATATGATTGACATATTTGTACTGTTCGGAAGCCGGATAATAAGCCGGAAATAATACAGGGTTGGAATGCATGACCTGATTATACATCTCACTACCGCCATCAACCGGACCGGTATAGTTATCGAAATTACCGCTTAAGCGGACGATCAACTCCGTACTTTTGGTAATATCGATGTTCACGTTTGAACGTAATGTATACTTCTGCAAATTGATGTTATTATTGAAATTATTCCGGTCATCAACTTTCAAAATTCCATTATCCCTGCTGTAAGATGCTGACACAAAATAGCGCGCAACAGTTCCGCCTCCATGTATATTCAGGTTGACCCGCTGGTTCATCGCATAATTTTTGAACAATAGTTTACGCCAGTCGTTGGCAGGATAAAATATCGGATCCAGGCCTGCTTCTGTACCTGCGATTTTCTTATCGGAATAACGCGTAATCCCTAATGGATCACGAGTTAATACTGCTTCATTCGCCAATCGCATGTAAGTTACAGGATCTGCCAGTTTCACATTCTGCGTGGGCATAGACCATGAATTCTCCATCCTGATGTTTAATTTTGCTTTTCCTTCCACTCCTTGTTTGGTAGTGACCAGTATAACACCATTGGCACCACGGGCACCATACAGAGCAGTAGCAGTAGCATCTTTAAGGATACTGAAACTGGCAATATCATCCGTATGGATCCGGGCTAAATCATTCGTTGATAATTCTATCCCATCAATCAGGATCAACGGGCTTGTTTTATATCCAAAGGTAGTAACCCCCCGGACAAAAAAATCCGCATTATCCTGACCTGGTTCTCCGCTACGCTGGTATGAGATAATTCCGGCTATATTTCCCGCAAAAGAAGTAGTCAGGTTGCTGGATGGAACTTTCAATTTTGTCGGACTTATGGTCGTAATAGAAGCAATCACACTCTCTTTTTTTTGTTTTCCAAAAGCGACAACAGTAACCTCCTCTATTTCAGATGACTCTTCGCGAAGGGTAACTGCAATAATACGCCGGTTACCCACCACTATTTCCTGCATATGGTAACCCATAAAACTGAATTGAAGGACAGAAGTGTCACTGGGTACGTTCAATGTGAATTCTCCGTTTATATCGGTATTCGTCCCCAATGTACTTCCACGGACAATGACATTGACTCCGGGAAGTAATTCCCCTGTATGGTCCGAAACAGTCCCCGTAATGCGGATACCTTGCTGTACTTTTATCGTATTTTTAACTTCAGCAGGCGGAATAACCGCATATGTATCGTCGATCTTCTGAAAAGTAAGATGGGTTTGTCTGGAAATCTGATTCAATACCTCATTGATTGTCGCACTTTCAAGATGGATATTGATGTTTTTTAATTTGGAAAGAGCATACTCATCATAAAGAAAACTATAGCCCGTTTGTTTGCTTAATGCTTCAAACAAAACAGCAACAGGCTGGTCGGAAAGTGAAAGAGTGATGTTTTTTTCGTTTTTTCCCTGAGAAAGAACGTTTCCGGCCGTAACAATACTAATTGTCAAATGACAAATGGTAATAAAAAGCGAAAAACGCACAATAAATATTTTTAAATGCATACTTTTGTAAAGTTTTACTGATTAATTTCATTAAAATAGTTTCAGGGTTATCGATAAGCACGCCAATACTTTCTTGATAACACTGGAAAAAGCCACAAATAGCAGCTGTCAATAGATGGCTGCTTTTTTATTTTCTTTTAAATATTCCCATAGGCATCATAATTTTTGATCATTTCATTATTTATAAAGTACTATTTTTCCCCCTTGTTTTTTGTATTTCAAATTTGTAGAATAACAAATAGATGTTAAAACGGACTCCAGGCTTTTATTATCGTGTTCACCGGAAATAAGGTTAAAATATGTCCCATCCTGTAAAGCAATGTTCGCCTTATAATGACGGTTGAGCATATTCACCACTTCCTGTATCGGAGTACGATGAAAGTATAAAGTCCCGCTTTTCCATAACAAATATTTTTCTGCGTCTATAGTCAATTTCTCCTTTGCCATTATTGACTTATCGTATCTTAGCTGTTCATCTTTCCCCAATAATACAGGCCCGTCTTTTACGTCAACGGATACCTTCCCTGATACTACCGAAACCAGGGCAGTAGCGTCTTCTTTATATGCCTTGACATCAAATACAGTCCCCAGGACTTTTATTTCCATCCCATCAGTTAATACCACAAACGGCTTCGCCGGATTTGAGACCACATCGAATAAAACTTCTCCGGACATTTCAACCATACGTTTTTCTCCAGAGAATACCGAAGGATATTTAACGATACTTCCGGCATTCAGGGAAATTTTTGTGCTATCAGGTAAAACAAAATCTTTTATCTCCCCCATTTCCGAGGAAATAGTGATATACCGGATATCCGGCTGTTGTTCTTTACCATTAAAAAGCAAATAACCAACAGGAATAAGCATGGCTAATATTACCACTGATGCGGCAGCATAAAAATATTTACGTAACCGCCGGTGTTTTCCTAGGGACTGAGAGGTATCGGCTATCTTTGGTTTTTCGTACTTACGAATCAGTTTCTTCGCTTCTTCCCGGTATTGATTTCGAATATCTTCAGTATCCCTGAGCTTCGCATCTTCAGATAACTCCCACTCCCGTTCTGAGATCCGGTCAAACAGTGCACGATCCTCACCATTGAGCGAATCACTGATCGTAAATAAATCATCATCAGATGATTGATGATTCAAATAACGCTCCCATGCGGTATGAATATCTTTTGCCGAATTCCTAATCTTCTTTTTCACTTTTTTCCGTTCATTCTATGTGTCTAATTGTAGATACAATTTGACATTATAGTATCTAGGGGGTATGGGACGAAAAAAATTATCTATTAAAAGCTAATATCCCCAAATTGTGTTAAATAGGCCTTTATTTTTTTTAGTGCAATAGAAGCATGTTCCTGTATGGTTGGCACAGATATCTGAAGTTGTTCTGCTATTTCTTTATAAGTATAGCCATTCTCCCGGCTAAGCCTGAATATTTTTTTCTGCTGTGGCGATAATTGATCAATTGCTTCATTCAGTATTCTGGTATAGTCATTATCTAAAATCTGATATTCTGTTAAGCAATCGGTCTGCTCCTGATTATTTTTTACATATTCGACAAACCTCGAATGAACAGCATGCTGCCGCAGGGTATTATATATGCGGTTCTGAACTATTTTGTATATGTAACCCGAAAAAGATAAATCAGGTGTTAAAGAGTCCCGTGTATTCCAGATTTGTATAAAGACATCCTGAATAAGGTCCTCAGAAGCAACACTATCTTTAAGAAAACGTTTACAGAAATATAAAAGGCGTGTTTTATATTGGGCATATAGT
Organism: Bacteroidales bacterium; assembly: GCA_031275285.1. Classification (NCBI taxonomy): domain Bacteria; kingdom Pseudomonadati; phylum Bacteroidota; class Bacteroidia; order Bacteroidales; species Bacteroidales bacterium. The sequence continues at coordinate 19,801 of JAISOY010000072.1, forward strand.
TCGCCGAAGGCATACTCCGAACCGTCGATTAACATTTTAATCAACTCTTTTTCTGCCTTTGATTCCGTATCCGGAACCATGTGACGTTCAATATTCAATGAATAATTCCCCCGTTAATACTAAATAATAAAGTTAATGCTTATGTTACAAATATCTGTAAAATTATTGAACTTTTACTTTATTATCAATAAAAAATAGACCTCTGATTGATTATCTGTCGAAAATCAAGCTTTTCACTAAATATTTTTTTATTTAAAAAATCATTTTCAACATTAAAATATTTTATACGGTATGAATTACCATTGAGTGCTAATAAAGATTTATGTGATTGGTAAACGTTTTCTTAAAAATAACACTACATTAAAATAATAATAATTTTAAGATATCTTTAATTTTCTGATAATCTGAAACTAAAAGATCGTTTCTGAAAAATTGTAAGAAAACCATCCGATTAACAGGTCATTTTTTCACACTTTATCATAAAAATTGACAAAAATGTTTTTTATTATCGCGAAATTTTATTTTTCCATATCTTTTTTTGTGTTTTTCTTGCATAAAAAACTAAAAAATGGAAACTTTGTGCCAGAAAATTAATAATCACTAATAAATATTTTTATACAATGGATCCAAGAGTGGAAAAGTTCATGGCAAATGTAAAAGCCAAAAATCCAGGAGAATCAGAATTTCATCAGGCAGTTCAGGAAGTAGTGGAATCGTTGATTCCCTTTGTTGAAGAAAATCCCAAATACAAACATGCGAAAATTCTGGAACGGATGACTGAACCTGAACGGATAATTATTTTCCGTGTCCCCTGGATCAATGATAAAGGAGAACTGGAAATCAACCGCGGTTACCGCATTCAAATGAACAGCGCAATCGGTCCGTATAAAGGCGGAATACGTTTCCATCCCACTGTAACCTTGAGCATTCTTAAGTTTCTTGCTTTTGAACAGGTGTTGAAAAATAGCCTTACCACACTTCCTATGGGAGGTGCAAAAGGAGGTTCCGATTTTGATCCTAAAAGGAAATCAGATAATGAAGTAATGCGTTTCTGCCAAAGCTTTATGACGGAATTATCACGCCATATCAGTGCTGATTGTGATGTCCCTGCCGGAGATATCGGTGTCGGAGGTCGTGAAGTAGGGTATTTATATGGTCAATACAAACGTATCAAAAACGAATTTACAGGAGTACTTACCGGAAAAGGCATAGAATGGGGAGGAAGTCTGATCCGTCCTGAAGCAACCGGTTATGGTACGGTTTATTTTGCTGAGGAAATGTTAAAAACCCGTGGTGAATCTATCAAAGGTAAAACAGTAGCCATTTCCGGTTCCGGCAATGTTGCCCAATATGCTGTTGAAAAATGCATTGAACTGGGTGCAAAAGTAGTTACGTTATCCGACTCCAATGGTTCTATTTATGATCCTGCCGGTATTGACCGGGCAAAACTTGATTTTGTGATGGAACTGAAAAACGAAAAACGTGGAAGGATTAAAGAATATGCCGAAAAATACGGATGCCAATACATGGAAGGACAACGTCCCTGGAGTGTGAAATGCGATGTTGCTATGCCCAATGCAACACAAAACGAGGTAGATGCCAATGATGCAAAAACATTGCTTGCCAATGGCTGTTTCTGCGTATCGGAAGGCGCCAACATGCCTTCAACTCCTGAAGCAGTTGAATTATTCCAAAATGCAAAAATATTGTATGCTCCCGGTAAGGCTTCAAATGCAGGAGGTGTTGCTACTTCAGGCCTGGAAATGACACAAAATTCAATGCGCTTACCCTGGTCACGCGAAGAGGTGGATGCTAAATTAAAGGGTATTATGAGGGATATTCACAATACCTGTGTAAAATACGGTAAGGATGCTTCAGGAAATGTCGATTATGTAAAAGGAGCCAATATCGGTGGATTTGTAAAAGTTGCCAATGCTATGATGGCACAAGGTTACGTATAAAACAATTTAGGTAATAACGACGTTAAAGTTGAAAGCCGTTTTGGCTTTCAACTTTTCGATTTAATAGATAATTTATGACAAAAATTAGAGTAGCCGTTGTAGGATACGGCAATATAGGCAAATATTCGGTTGAAGCGATCCAGGCTGCACCCGATATGGAACTGGCAGGAGTAATACGTCGTAAAGATTCACTGGGAACAGCCATCCCGGTAGAATTAACCGGAATCCCGGTTGTCGCTGATGTAAAAGAATTAGGGAAGGTGGATGTGGCATTGCTTTGCGGCCCTACACGCAGTATTCCTGAAACAGCCACGCAATATATTGCGATGGGTATCAATACGGTCGATAGCTTTGATATTCATGGTGAAGCCTTATGGAACCTCCGCAAACAACTGGAGGAAGCCGGGAAAAAACACAATACCGTATCGATCATTTCTTCCGGATGGGATCCCGGCAGTGATTCAGTGGTAAGGGTACTGATGGAAGCCCTGGCTCCTAAAGGTATCACATATACCAATTTCGGGCCGGGCATGAGTATGGGGCATACAGTGGCAGCAAAATCAAAAAAAGGCGTAAAAAACGCGCTTTCGATGACTATTCCCACGGGAACAGGGGTACATCGCCGTATGGTTTATATCGAGCTGGAAGATGGTGTCGATTTCTCATCTGTTGAAAATGCCATCAAAACCGATGCTTATTTCGCCAGTGATCACACAGTAGTTACACAGGTAGATAGTGTTGACGCCCTCCTGGATATGGGACATGGAGTATTGATGGAACGTAAAGGCGTTTCAGGCATTACGCAAAACCAGTTGTTCGAATTCCGGATGAAAATCAATAACCCTGCCCTTACGGCACAGATCATGGTGGCCTGTGGACGTGCAACCCTTCGCCAACGACCGGGAGCATATACCATGCCGGAAGTACCGGTAATGGATTTGTTACATGGAGATAGAGAAACACTTGTCAAAAAGCTGGTGTAGATACTTAAGAAGTCAGCATACACATCAAAAAAGGAATCTGAAAAGATTCCTTTTTTATTTTTATATGGTGTAATATCAAGTCAAAATCAATAGGTTATACCAGGGAAATCTTTTCTGGCCTGTTCCAATTGTTGATTACGTCTTTCCGAGCTTCCGAATGCATTATCGGCCAGGCTAGCAAGATCAGCTTTTGCTGCACCGCTCCAGAAGTGTACGAACTCACCCCAGTTCATTCTCCGGTCATACACTTTGGTATTTCCGTCCATTTTGGTTGGAAAGTGCTCCGACAGTAATTTGAAAAAGCGGTTCAACACCTCACTTTTTCCATAATCCTCCCATATGGGATAAAACCAGTTTTTGAACCATTGCGTCCCTGCCTGGGGAAAATCATCAGAACCTGTCTGCATCATATCATACCAGCGTTTCGCGTGCCGGTTCATTCCCAGACCGACATATACGTCATAAATATATATCTCCATCCATTTACTATCACGCCATATAGGAAAAGCAGGAGATTCTCGGATACCATTACCGGCACCTTCTACAATGTGTCCTATTTCATGGATAATAATATCCATATCGTTTCCTGTCCTGGATATCCAGGCCTGTTTGTTCAGGGAACCACAATCAATCGTATTCCTGTGATCGTGACTGGCATCCAGATAGGTGGCAGGATGTCCCCCACTATATTTTCCGGTATGGAAAATAGCATATAAGCGTCCCTCTTCGCCAAAGGATCCGTATACTTTTTTGGTATAGGTCCACACATTCCTGACAAAAGAAAAAGGCCAGTCCATGGAAGTATCTACATCATCGTCATAATAAACAGCAACCTGATCATCATAATATACCCTTTTTACCAACTGGTCATGTTCGAACCAATGTTCCTTCCAGGTCAACGGAGGAGCCGGCGGCATAACGATACCTTCACTTTCCATATACTCCGACCACAGATCATCAATATTTTTACCTGTCAGTTCCGACCAGATATTGTTGGTATAAGTGTGGTCACGCATCACAATATCCAGTTGATCGATGATCTTTTTGTGCTTTTTCTCCAACCAGACAAAAAAACGGGCAGTGACCCGGTAGGCATTGGTATAATGTTGCCCGGTCCTGACATCCGGAAGCGTCCACCCGGCTTTTTCATTATTTACACCATACTTATAACGGACATAATCAGCGATACCTTCCGTCAGCCACATAGGACCCGGAGTCCTTCCATAAGCCTGGACAATGTGCATCACTTCATGCGTTACCACATCGATATCCTCAGGGTTCTTCTTAAACCAGGCTGAAGAATATACTACCCTGTCCGAGGATGTTGCTGCAACTCCATTATAATCAGGATCAATGATAAATGTCACTTTTTTTACAGCATTTCTATTGAACCTTTTGACCAGTTGAGGATATACTTCGAAGAAAGTTTCCTCCATTTTTTGTTTTACCTGTTGATCAAAGGAAGCATCCTTATTGATAAAAATCAATGTAAGGCCCTTACGGGAAATAGAATCCCTGGAAACAGATGTTTGATTACCGAATACCTCAGGAAAGGATGAACAGGTAAGCATCCAAACAGCACAAAGAAAAATAAACCGTATATTCATCATATAAGTAATATTAATAAATTAGTGTCATATTCAATAATCGTAATCTATTTGATCAATGCGATTTAAGAAAATAATAAATAGCACTGAGTACTTAATTGTAAAAATCCGCCCAAAAATACTTGATTTTTCCGATCGGCAAAATGAATTTACTCATATCATTCCAAAAATTCGACCGGATGAAGATTTTTTCGTATCACTAAGTATACTTACCTTTATTCGTCATGAATCAGGATCAGATACAATATCTTATCACTCGCTGTAAGCAAGGAGATACAAAGGCGTTCGAAACTTTGGTCATCGAATACCAACCCCTTGTTTTTCGCCTTGCTTTCAGGTTGCTATGTGATGAAAACGAAGCAAAGGATATGGTCCAGGAAACTTTCATCAGGATATGGAAGCATCTGAACAAATATGATCCTGCATATCGATTCTCCACATGGCTGTATAAAATTACCGGGAACCTTTGTTATGACAGGCTTCGTTCCATAAAAAGACAGATAAGGGCAAATTCTTTACCTGATCTTCCGAATGATCCCCCTTCCACGGAAAATATTGAATCTTCCCTGATCAATAAAGAATTGAAAGATTGGATCCTTTATTTTACAGATGAACTCACTCCCAAGCAAAAACTTGTCTTCACACTTTGGGATATCGAAGGATTGGTGCCTGAAGAAATAAAAGAAATAACAGGAATGTCGGCGGCCAAAATCAAGAGTAACCTCTATTTAGCAAGAAAATATATCAAAAATAAAATAGATACATTATCATGAAAAGAATCACATACGATAAACTGACAGAACATCTGAAAAATACACCTCCGGTATTTGAGGACCCGGATGTTACCAGTGAGGCAATCATGAACAAAATTGCCTTCATGTCCCGAAACAGGAAAAAGATCACCATCATGCGTACGGTCGGCTGGCTATCGGGAGCAGCTGCATTTTTACTGATTTTTCTGCTGATACAGGAAGTTATTTATCCGTACCAGACTGAAAAAACTGACCATCTTATTGTGCAGAGCATACATGAAAAAGATGATGGGGAAAAAGTCACCCGGAAAAATAAGGAAATCATTTCGTCGATCATTAAAGACAAACTGGAAAATACAGCCAGAAAAAAACAGATATATGCATCCTTACACATCAAATAATCAATCCATGAAATGTCCATAAACATAATGGTATACCAACATGATGAACAAAATCGGACATTAAATGTAACCTAAAAAAATAATTTTATACAGATGAAAACCAATCACTTTTTCAGAATATGTGCGATCTCCATTTTGGGGATTTATCTGTCGTCATGTAGTACCAATTACAGGATGACCACCAGAATCAACGAAGACGGATCGCTGGTACGAGAAATATATGCAAAAGCTGATTCCGCCTTTCTGGCGGGGGATATGACGCATAATCCTTATATGTTCAATATCGATTCAGGTTGGAGAATAGAACCGGTAAAAACGATGAATACCGATTCTGTTTCAGCATATCAGAAAGATTATTATGTGAAGATCAGCAAGAATTTTTTGTCCGTAAAAGATCTGCCAACCGGACTGCAGTTTGACGAAATCCTGCGTCCGGTAGTGGTCCCGGACGAATCACTCCAAAAACATTTCAGATGGTTTTATACCTATTATTCCTTTAAAGGAATATATGCAAATATTTCCGGGAAAATCCCGGTATCTATCGATAGGTTCATGAATGAAGCAGAACGAAGAATGTGGTTTCAGGGCGATTTTTCCACATTTGCAGGAATGAACGGGTTTGAGATGAAAGAAGAGATGGATGAGATAGAGAAAAAATTCTGGACCTGGTATTCCTACAATATGTATGAAGCTTATTACGATGCGATCGTATGTTTCGACAAGCAGTCGGGTAACAGTCCGTACCTGTCGAAACTTAATGAAATCAAGGAAAATATATTCCAGATATATATAAATAAAGGTACCAGCATCGAAAATTTAGATATAGAGCTTTCTGATATTGCCAAAATCCTCGACCGGCATTTGAATACCGGTTATTATTCCGAATTATGCCGTAAAAATGAGAAAGCCATCTTAGAGGTATGCGGTGAAAAGGTCAAATATATAGAAAACCTGATCAATACTTTATTTGATAAGCATATTGAATATGAACTGATCATTCCGGGAAAAATTATCCATACCAATGCGCCATTGTCCAAACAAGACACACTGGTCTGGAAAGTCGATGCCATGCGGTTGGTTGCAGATGATTATACCATCGTTGCAGAATCACGTATTGTTCATATATGGGCTTTTATTGTCACAACCTTTTTTGTGATCCTGGCAGTATATTGTTTTGTCAGATTAGGCCGATTGAAAAAATAATCCATCCCTGATAGCAGTTTTTCCTATTACTATTCATGCCTGTCACCATAAAAGTTTTTTATAACTGATTTAACAGTAAAAATTGGATGAAAAAGTAAATTTTGTCTGCGAATAGCACTTTTCAATTCTCAAATATCGCCATTCGTATTAATCAGGCTGGGTTGTGGACTAAAATGTTTCTTCCGCCAAAATGATACGGCTACCCAGGTAAACAAAAAGACCAGTAATCCGGCAACCACGGCCAAAGCAATACTTCCGACCAGATATTGGAAAAGATGGTGCTTCACATAACTAAATGAAATAGTGTCTATGGTCACCGGTGAAGCGTATTCCCCGATAAACCATCCCCCCATAAGGAAACTGCCATATAAAATAATAGGGATCATTGGTGGAATACTGATATTAGCAGCAATAAAAACAATGGTTTTATTTAATTTCATGATATAGGCAAGCGTTAATCCCACGATAAGTTGATATCCCCAGATAGGAACAATTCCCATAAAAACACCAAACCCGGCTGAACAAGCAATACGCAACGAGGTATTTGCCCGGTTGGAAAACTCACGACGGAAAAAGCGCTTAAATCGGGCCCAGTTCAGTCGCCTGATCAGGTCACGGGGTTTAATCCATAAAAAGGCAATCAGCACCAAAACCGTATTTAACAAACTGATCCGAAAAAAATCACGTCCCGGACGGAAGTGGGATATCCGGCTTTCTTTAGGCTCATAGTGTACCTTTACAGGAATCCACTTAATACGGATTTTCGCCCAGGCTGCCCGGACCAGCACTTCTATTTCAAACTCATATTTTGAAGTAAAAAAACGAATATTTTTCAACCGCTCAACAGGATAGAGCCGGAATCCGGATTGGGTATCAGGCAAAGCAACCCCTGTCTCGAGTTTGAACCAGAAATTGGAAAACCGGTTCCCGAAGCTGCTCTTTTTAGGTATCCCTTCCTGCTCCATATTTCGCACCCCGACAATTAAATTATCAGGAAATTTCCTGATCAAATCTGCGAATAATGGAATATCGTCAGAAAAATGCTGCCCGTCGGTATCTATAGTAATGGCATAACGGAATCCCATAGCTACGGCCCTTGCAAAACCTGTTCTTAAAGCAAATCCCTTACCGGAATTCTTCTTTAGATGGATCACTTCAAGATGCATCTGGTTTTCAAATGCAGTATCCTGAAGTTCTGACAGGATATCGGCAGTATGATCGGTAGAGCCGTCATTTACCACAATGATATGTGAAACATAGGCAGACGTATCTATCAGCACCTGCTTCACTGTCTGGGCATTGTTGTACGTAGGGGCAACCACACAACACCTCAAATTGTGCAGTGATGTACGGCACGTCTGGGCTGTGGGATTCAATATCTGGTGTTCTGTAAAATCAGGCATAACAGGTTAAAAGCACACATTGTTTTCTAATGCAACTCCGGAAACATTTACATAAATGTGCTTAAAATCATTTAGTTTCATTGGAAAAACTTAATTAACTCATTATGAGTTCCGGTCAATCACAAGGTAAAAGTATATATTATTATTTTAATTCCATGGCAAAATCTTTCATGGTATCCTAAATAATTTTGACAGATAAAAGTATTTTAGATAAAATTCCGGTACTCTTATATGATTTGAAAACATCCAATTATTTTTCAAATATTTGATCATCTTAATATTATTTTCCATACATTTGTATCTCCTTGTTGAAAGGTTCAGAAACAGAAATACCTTACAACATTTTATTATTTAATTTTTTAACCAGAAGCTTAATATCATGAAAAAAATCGTTGTAGTACTTTCAGTAGCATTAATGATGGTTTTGGGTTGTAATAATCGGTCTCAGAACAGTTCAAAGACATCTGAAAATCAGAAAAAAACAGCAAAAACCGAGTTCAATTATCATGGAAAATATTTAGGAATATTGCCATGTGCAGATTGTGAAGGAATAGAGACCGAGATTGAATTGAAGAAGGATCAGACTTTCATTAAAAAAACCAAATATCTGGGTAAAGGCGATCAGAAAGTTTTTGAAGTGACAGGAAAATACAAATGGGACGATGCGCAAAGTATGGTCATACTGGAGAATATTACCGACGCTCCCAATAAGTATTATGTCACCGAAGGAGCCATCACCCAATTGGATATGGATGGGAATGTCATTACCGGGGACAACAGCATGAAATACAGGCTGGCAAAAACACTATAAGATACTTTAATAAAACTGAAACTATGGCATTACATGTAGTAAAAGCAGACAAAAGCGAAAGCGTTTTTGATGCATATGCACAACCTGTTTCGGAAGATTCCATTCCGAAATTTAAAATGAGTGAACAACCTAATGATGCAAAGGTGGTTCAAAACCTGATCCTGGATGAATTATTGCTTGACGGCAACGCCAAACAAAATCTGGCAACCTTCTGCCAGACTTACGCCGAAGAAGAGATACATACCATTATGGACAAGTGTCTCGATAAAAATATGATCGATAAGGATGAATATCCCCAGACGGCAGAGATTGAGAACCGTTGTGTCCATATACTGGCTGATCTGTGGAATTCCCCGCAAAGTGCGACCACCATCGGATGTTCCACCACCGGATCCAGTGAGGCTGCCATGTTGGGCGGGCTTGCTTTGAAATGGAAATGGCGTCAGAAAAGGCAAAAAGAAGGGAAACCGACTGATAAACCCAACATCATCACCGGACCGGTACAGATTTGCTGGCATAAATTTGCCCGTTATTTCGATGTGGAAATACGTGAGATCCCTATGGAGCATAACCGTCTATTGATGACCCCGGAAGAAGTCATTAAAAGGGTCGATGAGAACACTATCGGTGTAGTTCCTACTTTTGGTGTTACCTTTACCCTACAATATGAAGATGTAAAGGCCATCAGCGATGCCCTGGATAAATACCAGAAAGAAAAAGGCCTGGACATCCCTATCCATGTGGATGCTGCCAGCGGAGGATTCCTGGCTCCTTTTATCCAACCCGATATTGTATGGGATTTCAGGTTACCCCGTGTTAAATCCATCAATACTTCAGGACATAAATACGGACTATCCCCATTGGGAGTTGGTTGGGTGGTATGGCGTGAAAAAGCTGACCTTCCAGAAGAATTGATCTTCAATGTGAACTACCTGGGAGGAAACCTGCCCACATTCGCCCTTAATTTTTCGCGTCCCGGAGGCCAGATCGTTGCCCAGTATTATAACCTGATACGCAACGGAAAAGAGGGCTACAGGCGTATCCAACAGGCCTGTCTGGAACATGGGATCTTTATTGCGGAAGAAGTAAAGAAATTGGGACTGTTTGATCTGTTGTATGATGGAAAAACAGCCATCCCCGGTGCGGCATGGATGTTAAAAAAAGAAGTTGATCCGGGATTCAATCTATATGACCTGTCAGACAGGATGCGCATGCGCGGATGGCAGATCGCCTCCTATTCGCTCCCGGCCAATTGTCAGGACATGGTGATCCAAAGGGTACTTATCCGGCACGGATTCAGCCATGATATGGCCCAATTGATGATCGACGACCTGAAACGCTGTATCGATTATTTCAAAAAAAACCCGGTATCCCACAAAGCAACAGAAAAGGAATCCTGTGTTTTTCATCATTAACCTACTTTTTTTACCCCTTGTCTAGTTATTATTAACCACTACATTTTTTAGATGGGTTAATGCCTTAAAAGAAGCTGAATCAAAATTTGGTTCAGTTTCTTTTGATTTTGTGACTGGAGGCAACAAAAACAAATAAATAGCTCTATCACAGGAACCTATCCCATAATTTATAATAGTTAAATACTTGTTGTATCTGTCTATCGTTCCCATTTTGGTATACATTAGTGAAAAACAATGACAAGTCCTGTGATCTTTGTATGGTGGTACAATAATTTTCAAACTTTTCAGGCATACGGATCTTTTTAGCAGACGTATCGTTTAAAAGAGCCATGGCCTTAAACCAGATATCATCTGCTGAAGGAGCCAGCCTTATGAATAGTTGCTCATTGGTTACCTCTGTATTTAAGGATCGGGGAGGATAAAGTATTCCACCAATACCTGTGGGAAAATTTAAATGGGAAATATCTTCTTCACGGATATCCGACTCCCACTCATCATACGGTTTTAGTAATCCCTCTTCCGTAAAAGATATCCTATGACCTCTTCCAAATAGAATTACATCAGGAGAAACAAGATGGGCGTGAACAAAACGTTCTATAAAATCCCTTGCATAGATCACATCATCATCTACGGTAATTATTGAGGCAGAAGGATAAGCGGTCAGGGTTGGGATTAGTTTTTTATAGGATTTCAGGTCTTTACAAAACTCAACAATTAAACCGCGGTCCCGCATTCTTTTCAGAATAACAGGAAGATTGTTTTCACAAAACTCATCTTCTGCCAGCCATAAAATGATTTTATTGGCTTTGATCGTCTGACTAAACAAACTTTCGATGACGACAGCCACATCGTATATCCTTTTTCCATAGGTGGTCAAAGAGACTATCAGTTCATTCTTGCCATGAAGTTGATCTGTAATTCCCATCTCACAGGAAGTATATGCCATCTTTTCATAATCAAGCATTTTGGTTTGATATTCCATCTCTTTACTGATGACATAATTTATATATCTCAGTATTTCTTCATGCATCATCTTTTAATAGTATTATCGGCAAAGCCTATGTATCTACGATATTGGTGATCCCTCATAAATTGAACTAAAGGTCAGTTTTGCCAACTGACCTTATCCATGAGCAAAAATAGAACAACTACTACATAAAACCTATTATTCCCAAAATAATTTTCACTTACTCCGGATTACGACCAATCAATATAAGTAAGTTTTATTGCCCCTGATCCATTATTTGAAGATGAATTGGCATTATTATGCAAATTTGAAGGATGTACCGGATTTGTAGTCCGGCTTTAAATAGCTATATTAATGATAAACACACACCTCAATTAATTCAATATATTATAAAGAGACGCTTACTTAGTGTATATTCCAGGTAATTTTAACATATAAAAATAATACTTTTATATTGGTTGACAACAATATATTTCTACAGAAATGACACACCGATTGATAAATTACACATTTGATAAACAATACATTACATACTTTTTATTAAAAATCCTTTAGAGCAGGTTTTGTCGAAGATGTTGACGAACCCTTAACAAGGGTTCTATTTTTCTTTCCCATAACACTTAATCAATCATTCGCAATGTTATATTTTACTAATTAATGTTTTGTTGTTATTTACGATCGTATTCCATGCAACATTGCAACATTGCCCATGAAAAGCCGCCAACATAATTTCCTAATCCTGCATTGTACGGATTCAACGAATATAATAATTCACTGATCTGTTTTTGATCTTCTACGATAGATAAAATCGTTTTACAGATTATTTCGGGCGTCGGGAAACTACAACCTAAAATCAATCGGGTTAAATAAAAATTATTTACATCCGACAATGTCATTGCTTGAGGAGCATCGTCACGTGAAATACATTTTTCTAACATCGGGATTTCATGAAGCATCAATGTCAACATATATTTATCAGAAATGCTCTTTTCTTCCCGATACGAAATTTTCACAATTTCCGGTAATTCTTCATACAGCACATCTATTTCTGGTCGGAATAAACCATATTGTTGAACTGTTTGACAGAAATGAAAAAAATAGACCAGCATTTTACACGGAAATACAGGTAATATATAATTCGTATATTTAGACACCAATATATCATAAAAATGATGTACACAATTTTCGAGATGTTGGTACCATTTATTTTTTGTAAGTAGTCCGGCCGTATTGTATCTATTCCATGCGTATATCCCTTTTGTTGATTCTGATCCCAGATCATCCAGGTTTATTTTTTTTTTATTCTCTTGAAACAAAATAGTATCTATTTCGCAAAAAAGATCTTCTTCAGCCTCTAAAAAATCCTGTTTGATCAAATAATCAATTCCCCAGATAATCCCGGATATTCCATTATTAAATTCTTTCCCAACGTCCGGTTTTATTTCCCGCATGACAATACCAATTAGAATGTCTGCAGATTCTGCCATTTTAGGCTCATTCATGAATCGTGCGTAATGATATAAAAGGATGGCGATACCGGTTTTACCGGACATCAAACCTATCCCAGGCACAAGTGCGCTTATTTTTTTGATTTGCCGAATAAACATATCTCGACAATTAAATATTGCTATATATGAGTCATTTAGCATACTCGTATTAATTCCGGTGAAGATTTAGATAACGATGCGCGTGCAAAAAATTCTGCAACTTTTGTTGTGAATAATATTGGTTTCTTTTATTGGATACTAATAATCGTTCGATCCATTTATCCATCGTTTTTTCATCAAAATGAACATTGGCTTCACTTTTGATAAACGCAAGATGAAGTGTTTTTTCAGTTTCTGTCGGGTCAATTCCAAAAAATGCAAGCTGATTGATACGAATTTGATCCCCAAAAGAAATTTGTTCATGCAGATTACTCGACGATATTTGTCGGGCATGCCGCCTGTAAAACAACACCGGATCATTGATATTGCTGATAGGAAACAATGAAGACGCCCTTACCACCCAATCATGATCAGATGCGTATCTATATGATTCATTGTAATATAACCCATGCTTCCTGACAAGTGAAGTACGTATCATACAGGTAGGATGGTGAAGATAACAATGTAGTAACAATGTTAATTTGATGGTTTCATAATCAGTTTCTCTAAAACCAGTAAATTGCAGGCGATTGTTTAATAATTGATAAGCTCCGCCTATTAATCCGATTTGGTGATCTTCTTCCAAAAACCGGTATTGTTTTTCCAAACGATCAGGAAAACACAAATCATCAGCATCCATCACACAGATATATTTACCGTTAGCAGCTCTCATACCCGTATTCCGAGCCGGATAACACCCCTTGTTTTCAGGAAAATCAATTACTTTCACCCGTTTGTCATGATAGGAATGTGCTATTTCACTACTGGTATCCGAAGAGCCATCGTTGACCACAATCAATTCGAAATCAGGCATGGTTTGGGCGAGTACACTGTCGATGCTTTCCTTAATAAAACTGCCGTAATTATATACAGGCATGACTACAGATATGGCAGGATAAAGTGTGATGCTATTTTATTTTACGTGTTCTGGCTTCAATTTATTTCTTTAACAGTTGTCTTCATTTTGGCGGCCATTTCCATCTGTATTTCCACCTGCTGCTGTTTAACAGGTCCTTTAATGTTTAGCGTCAAATCCGATGAAACCGGGATTCCCGTTTTAGCATCGACCAACAAAATCCCGGATTGTGTTCCGGTGAGTGTGCCTTCCAATCCTCCCCCCGGGTTCAACTCTACAGTTGCTTTCACTGAAATGGTAGCCACACCATCTTTTACGTCTTGCAAGCTGTATAGAGTCTTAATGTCGGATTTTTTGTTCGAAACCCCATAATTGCTTTCTATCGTCCAACTATCGCCCGGTTTTATACCGTTGGAAGGAAAAACTCTGAAAGTTTGCTCAAACATTCCTTTTATTGCGCTTTCGCCGAGCCATTGACTTGTTAGCGAGGAACTCAACTGTGCGCCCATCTCCCCGTCAGCGGCAACTGCCTGTGCAATTCCTACGATAACAGCATCCACGCCGGTAACCGAATTGACCGAACCATCCGGAGCTATGGATAGGACATAGGACTTACCCAAAACACTTCCGAAGATTTTTTCGTGTATCTTGTCTAATGCATTTGGATTTTCGGTCGGTTTTTTCGAATCATAACTCATTTTCATCATGGGACTGGATAAAAGATAGGAAACATCTTGCAAGGAGAACTGTGCCCCGGTTTCTTTTCCATTACTGTTTTGGATATCCATCAGGAAACCCATGGTTACAGTTTCTTCTATGGGAAGTTCCCGCCCCATAGCACTTTGCTTGATGTCCTGTACTATTTCCGTCTGATATGTATACTTTGAGCCCGTTTCGGGTTTAAACGCCAGTTTTACCTGTGCCTGTGTCATGGTTACGCCTAACATTAGGCACAAACCAGCGATGATCGTTCTTCTCATTCTCATTGTCTTATTTGTTTGATTGATTTTTATGTTCTTTCCACTCTTTTACGGTATCTTCCAGTATTTTATTCACCCTTTCACTCCATACATCCCAATTTAACCGTGTCTCAAATTCATGGCGGGAAGATGTACGCAACCGGATATAGTTTTCCCGATCCTGAAAAACAGTTCTGATTTTTTCTGCATACTCCAGCGCGGTTGCATCAGCGGAGAGCAAAAAACCATTTTTCCCCTCACGCACGGGCTGGCTAACGCCTCCAACATTAGCGGCAATAGACGGAACGGCATAGGCTGATGCTTCGCAAAAAACAATGCCATAAGCATCAAATTCTGTGGGTAAAACAAGGAAATGAGATACAGAAAGAATACTGCATAATATTTTCAAATGTTCCGGTTTTGTTTTATCTAAAAATGGAATGATTGTTATATTTTCATCTGCTTCAAGATATTCTTTTGGCTCGGAGCCAATAATCGTAAGAGAACATGGAAATCCTCCTGCGCTCAGTATTCTATAGGCTTGTAACACTTTATCGCCACCCTTTTTCTCCCAATCTCTCCCAATAAAAACCAAACGGCATACATCCATGCCAATATCAACGGTATAATTCGTTGGCGTTGGTATGTTCGCACCCAATTCTACTACATCAATTTTATCAGGATTGATATTATAAACCTCAATAGCTTTGCTTTTTATCCATTCCGAACTATATATAATTCTGAATGTATTGTCAAGTATAAATTTTTCCTGATGAATGGCAGATTCAACATTTCTCTCGTCTGACTTTTTTAAGTGCATGTTCACCTGATCGTAAGTCATATCACTGAAATGAACAAAAGGAATATTAATGTTACAAGGATGTAAAAGCAAGTCACCAAAAAAAAGCAAATCGTAATCAAGTAAATTAATCCGCTCCGATAATAAACTACCTATTTTTTTTACATACCTGCAAGAATCTACAAAAAAATCATTTTGAAAATTTCCTTTACGAAACGCCGTGAGTTGATTCAATAATTCTGTCCCCACTACTTCAACATTATGCCTCTTTTTTAGTTGATGATAAATGTGAAATAAAGTGCCTGACCAGTTATTGATATCTGAAACATCATATCTTGATAAGAAGATAATATTCATTGCGTATCTTTTCTTGGTTTCCACAATTCTGGGTGAAGTCTGAATTGTTTTGCTTCAGGACTTTCGATCAACACAATAATAAATCCACAACTTGCTATTATATTAGATTTTTCAAAAGCAATACTCCCTGCATTAGAAACTACAAGTGTTTGCTCTGTATCATCTTTGCTTTCAATTTCAAAATATCCATCACTAGCATTCCATTTCCCATCGGCTCCAATCAAGCGAACAAAAGCTCCATAAGAACTTCCACTTACTTCATGAAATACATATCCTTTTATTATAAATTCCGACACCATATCATCTCTGCCTAACTCTCGATCAAAAGTTCTTATAGTCTTTTTCCAATATTCTGAGACATTATCAGATGGTTGAATTTTCTGATTTCTCATGTTCACTTCGGCGCCATTTTCAAAGACAATGTCATTACATTTGACGTATTTCCCGTTATTGTACAGCAGTACGGCGTCATAACAGCTTCCTGGCGAAAACGGGGTGAAATAGCGCTCATTGTATTTTATAGTGTCTAACAATAGGGGGTCACAAGATTCTTTGGATATAAAAAACAAATTATGCACACCCGTCCGATCCGGTTCGTCAGGGAGCATAAAACTCAAACTTAAGTCGGGCAATACAACATAGAACATTTTAGGATGCCATTTACTTACAAAAACATTTGAAGTATCTTCCAGAGAGCCTTTGGGATGACCATTTGCCAGTATCGAATTATTAACAATAAACATCATTATCAGCAATATACTTACAACATGTAATGATTTTAATAGCATTTTTTTTATATCCATAATAACATTCCAATAAGGTTTTCATCAATAATAACTTACAAAAGTTTCACATTAAAATTTAATTATCATCAATTATTTTGAGTGAATATTTGCCAACTAACAAATAACATTGCTTTATATTTTAGTAATTTAGAGGAACTAGAGCATCTTTTTCACTTTGAGAAGTTATGGAAAAAGTCACATTATTTTGAGGATCAAACATATTGTACGAACCATCTGAATTGACACTTTGTATTATAAGACAGTGATTTGCATAAGGCTGAATATTACTATTTTTATAATATTCAAAATTATTTGTGTGTCTCATTCCTACCATTCGATTATTAGCACTATTTCCTGCCATCATGTTGTTAGCCTGTAAGTAACCTGACATTGCTTTTCCATCTATTGAGGAATCACCACCATTCTGAGCTAAATATGATATTGCTTGCGCCATTTTTTCTGCATCAGATCCTGAAAATTGAGATGCAAAATAAGCATTAGCAAAAGATCCAGCTGCATCTTCTGAAATACCCGCTCCACACAAATACGAAACACATCTCCAAAAACAGTCATTTTCGTACATGCCCCAATAACAATCCCTTTCCTCTTCAGGAATTACATCCATCGTTTTTGCCAGTTCATCAAGGCTCTTTTTTGTTAATGTTAATTTTTTCATTGTAAAATAAATTAAAAATGGTTGTAGAACAAAATCAAGTTAGTGCCAAATTTAATCATAAATTTTCAAAATTAGCCAACCTGATGAAATCTTTTTAAAGGTGCGCCTTATCAATAGCAATACGATCACAATTTCCGATCTTCCTATCACTGAAGTGAACAAAAGGGACACGGATGTCAAAAGGGTGAAAAAGCAAATTCACTATTGCACTTTTCGAAGAGGTCCACTAGTCGGATTTACAGGTTCCGGATACTCTTCCGACACATAAATTAATCCACTGTTTACCGCTATATTTATTTCCTGATTTATACAACCAATACCAAAAATATTCAGAGGTTGTTTGATATCATCTCCAACGTCAAATTCGAAATACCCGTCATTAGTATTCGTAGCAATGGATTCCTTTTTTATCCCATCTGTGCCCATAGCTGTTATCCATGCCCAAACAGGGCCTCCGGTTATATCATGGAATATATAACCCCGGATTTTTTTTTCTGAAACTGTTGTATAATTTTTACGAATCACCCTATCCTCGATAGCAGCATTAAACGTTCTTAAAGTAAGCCATTTTAGAGATGTTGAATCGGATGGCTGAACATTGTTTTTGCACAGATCCACTTCCGTGCTAGTATTTTTTTCAAAGATTACATTGTCTTTTTTTATATATTTTCCATTGTTATACAGAAGAATGGCATCATATTTTCCTGACAGCCAAGTATAATAACGTTTATTATTTCTGATGGTGTCAAGTAGATGGATTTCACCGGATTTCTTACTTTGGAATAACAAATTGGCAACTCCCGACTGGTCTTTTTCGTAAGGCAGTTTAAATTTTATCTTCATATTTAAACACATAATGTGGATCTCTTCCGGATGCCATTTGAATGTACCGTCAATCGCTACCCTATCTCTCACCTGTCCATTTATGATTTGAACCTCTTCAAGGTACTGTTTGACCGTATCTGCAACTGATGTTTTTTCCAAATTTTTCGAATAAGCAAAAACAGGCTGGGAAAAACAAACAAATATCATTACTCTTACTATATCTATCATAACAATTTATGTTTACTTAGAAAATAGTTATGACCTAAAAATCAAACACTTTTGAAAGCACCTGGTTGATTTATCTCTGATGAGCTAGTATAGAAACTCACACCATTCTGAGGATCAACAATCATAGGGCTCCCGTTGTTGCTAAATGTCAAAATAACGTAATGGCCAACATTGGGGGCGATTGCTCCATACCCATTTTCACCATAGTAATTAAATTTATCTGGATTAATCCAAAGTAATTGCTGATTATTATTGCCTACCATATTTGCTTGCGCATAATTCCTCGCATCAGCTAAATTCATCCCTGCTCCATTCTGAGCTAAATACGATGTTGCCTGTGCTATTTTTTCTGCATCTGATCCACTATATTGAGATGCATAATAACCAGTAGCATAAGATGCAGCGGCCGATTCTGAAATACCCGCTCCACTCAGATAAGCAACACATCTCCAAAAACAATCCCCGTCGTACATTCCCCAATAATTATCCCGTTCACTTTCAGGGATTACATCCATCGTTTTTGCCAATTCATCAAGGCTCTTTTTTGTTAATGTTAATTTTTTCATTGTAAAATAAATTAAAAATTGTATGTAGGTCAAAATCAAAACTGTTAAAGTTAATCATAAATTTTCAAAATTGGCCAACCTGATGAAATCTTTTTAAGGATTTACCATAAGCAGCAACGGTTCGATGATCTGTCAACCATTCAATCGAACGCCTATCCGTACAATCTGTCACGTATCAACTGTCCTATATGCGTATGTGTTTCCTTTATATCCTCATGGATAATTGATCCTTGTTTACCGTAAAAAAATGATGGAAAAATCTGTTTATATCCTGTTGGGTGATCATTTCTTTTTCTTGCAGCATTTTGAAGTTTTCCAAAATGACAGGTAATTCGGGATAGTTTTTCCCGTTGATTTCAGTCAAAAATACAACAATTTCATGAGTGATCTTTTCAATAGACTGTTGTTTTTGCCCGTTCTTCCGCTTATCTGTTGCAAAGTAGTATTGTAACTGTTGCGTATCCACATAAAATTGCCCCCCATGTTTGGCCATTTCAGTCCAAAATTTAAAATCTTCAGCATCGGGATAGTTTTCATATTGTAATTGGTGTTTTTCCAAAAACATTTTTCGAATCATCGCAGACGAATATATGATACAATTTCCCTGTAAAAAATTGAGTAATGGATTTTCTATCAAACCACCGGATCCGGGTACAGAGGATGGATTTTGTGAAGTTTCCATTGACTTTTGATTACCCAGTTGTTTTGTACAGCAACTACAGGCATCAATTGAAGGTTCTGCTTCCATAAAAGCATGCTGAACCTTTAACCTGTTAACATGCATTATATGGTTTGCCTGCATAATGGCGATATATTTACCCGAAGCTGTTTCCAATCCTTTATTCAACGCACTGATACGATCATGAAAATCGTTTCCGGAAATAATATGAATACGCCGGTCATCAAAAGACCGGACAATAGATAGTGTGTTATCAGCAGCGCCGTAACCGGCAACTATGATCTCAAAATTAGTGAAAGATTGAGCCAGTACGCTTTTTATGGCGTCGTGTACATGGCTTTCATGGTCACATACAGGAATAATGACTGACATTTCGCACATAAGCAGTGGTTATAAAAGTTCGGTTTGCCGGTTAACACATAAGATGACAAGCCGTGCCAAACCGGTATAGTAATCTAAAGGTGAAGCTTTGATGTTGATTTCTTTAAACAGGTTTCTCAACATTCCATCTTGGTTTTGAAGTGCAATCCCGTTATGTTCCATATCTGAAAGCAATTTTGCAACATCTATTTTCTCTTTTAATGAAAGATGGGCAAAATGTATATTTCTGGTCCCGTCCGCTATTTGTTCATTAACTATATCATCATATCCTGCGATTGAGTTTCTCCGTACCAGTATGTCTAACTCATATCCAATCGCAAGAGAACTGAGCACTCTGCCTGTTTGATACAAAACGGCATAATTTTCTAATAACACATGCGAAAAGTGTTTGTAACCAGCAAAATTTACTAATTTCAGATAAACTTCATAAATCCTTAAAACAGCCATTTTGTCGTTAATGCAGTGAATGTCAGAAAAATCCTGAAATTGAAGTGTTAAAAATAATTCCAGACCTTCAAAGATTTTTTGTTTGGTTCTTGATAGCCGTTCGTCTTTTGGTTTTATACATGCTGCCTTAGAAAGAAAGTAAATAACCTTCATCGAATTTAACAGCATCTCCGGTTTTTTTTCAACATCTACAATGCTTTTTACTATTTTTTCATACTGTTCGCCGAAAATTTCATCAAAATCAGCCTCTATGAAGTTTTTATCTATCAGGCACATAACAATATACCCTATTCCGGATAATCCGTTCTCAAAGCTTAAATCCCCGGGGTTGAAGATGATTGCCTCCTGAAGCAATTTAAATGCTTCGTTCTCCACATTTTCATTTTGCAAATACCGTGATGCTTCGAACAGGGCCATGGACATTCCTGCTTTCCCGTGATATAAGCCCGGAGAATTTACTAAACAGGTATTTGGTAAAATATGATCAACCAGTTTGGATATGCTTATCATTTTGAATCAAAAAAATGTCTAACTTTACGGCTCTTTAGAAAAATATTTTTTATCTATTACGACTGATTAATATCCATATATTTTAGCAAAATCACCCAAAATGGGGTTTTGGAGTGAACCCGCTTTGCAAGGAAATAAAAAGTTTAGACATGACAAAATCATTCGGGATTTTTTTTATGATTCAACAGTTTATACTGATTTTGTTCAACAACACTGTATATTGTCAAACCTTTGAAATAAGCCTGAGTAAAATACTGGCAGAATATTGTTTTGTCTCTCCTGAAGCCATAAAAGCGAAACTCAATTATGAAAACGCGAATTACAGTTACGAGAATTATAAAAAAAGATTTCTTCCCTCTGTTGCATTTAATCTTAACCCTGCCAATTTTAACCATTCATTCAAAGTGTTACAAAACCCAAGTGATGGTAGTTATTCTTATGTCGATGACTTTTCAAACAATAGTAGCATAGGAGTATCGGTTTCCCAAATAGTAGGCATTACGGGCGGCAGCATCAATATGAATAGTAACCTAAACATGTTGAACGAATTAAACGACAATCGCAAAAGCTTTAGTACAAGTCCGTTCTCTATCGGGTATAGCCAAAAGCTATTTGGCGGGACAACTAAAGATTTTAAACTTTCAAGAAGTATAGAACAGAAAAAAAACGTAAAGGCAGCAAAAGATTATTGCAGCAGTATCACAGGTATTCAACGGGAAGCCGTCAAGCTTTTCATGGATTTGATTTTGGTCAAAGTCTCTATGGATATTGCCTCTAAAAACGAAGCCATTTCAGATACTCTCCTTCAGGCAAGCACTGTAATGTACGATAATGGACGAATGGCGGAGAACGAGTACCTGCAAATGAAAATACAGGCAATCAATGACCATTTTGCTTCTGAAAACTATAAAAAGGAATACGAAATTTCTCTTCGCCGGTTGTTGGATTATTTTGGTATGACCGACAATTATGAAAATTATATGATTGGCCATCCTGAGTTTAACCTTCCATTCTTTTTAGATTTCAGCATAGTAATGGAATATGTCGAAAAGAATAATCCTTTCGCTTTGGAGCAACAGATAAAGAGAATAGAAGCTGAAAGAAACATTCATAATGCCAAGCATCAAAACCGGTTTACAAGTAACATCAGTTTCAATTTCGGAACCAACCAGTATGCTTCCATTTTCAGGGATGCTTATAAAAATATGGCATCGCAACAATCATTGACCATTGGCTTGCAAATACCTGTTTTGCAATGGGGTATCAATAAAAACCATTTTAAGATAGCACAAAATAACTATGAGATTTCCATGATGGAAATCGAAAGGGAATATGTCCGTTCTTACAACGATTTGAAGGAACAAGTCAACAATTATAACCACAACGTAAACCTGATGACTATAGCCAGGTCGTCTTTTGAATTAGCTATAAAGCAATATGAGGTATCCGTTAATAAGTTCAATTTGGGAAAACTGTCCATTTACGAATTGGGAGTCGCCCAGAAGGAAGTATTTACCTCCATGAACAGGTATTATGCAACAATGAAAGAGGTTTGGGACGGGTATTACAGTTTGCGTAATTTAACCTTGTTTGATTTTGTCGAAAATAAGGAGTTAACGGAAACATTACTCCATTAAAAATATAATAAGGAATTATACAGTTAAGCAAACAGGTCTATGAATGAAATTGAACAAGAAAATATGGACAGGGACGAAAATGAGGAGCGGAGTGAAGAAGTACAGGTTATTATTGACCGTATGCCGACCCAAGGAACCACATATGTGGCTTTTATTATCATCATGCTGATTTCCATCATTTTTACTATTGGTTATCTAGTGCGGTATCATGATACGGTTGACGGTCAAATATCAATCACAGCTTTAAATGCGCCGGTAAGGCTTATTTCCAATAGCAACGGAAGGCTGCATTTGCTACATGAAGACGGAACTGCGATAACGAAGGGTACAGTTATTTCCTTTATTGACAATCCTGCCGATTACCATAATGTATGTATGGTTGATTCCATCATAAATTCCTGCGATATTACGAAAATTGCCGGAATTCCCTTGAATGAACAATTAGAATTGGGCGAGTTAAGCCCCGCTTACAGTAATTTTTACGTAGCCCATAAACACTACCACTATTTCATAAGTTCCAACACTTACGAAATACGCCGGAATAGTTTAAGAAGCCAGATAGAAATGGACACTAAAATATTAGGTAATATCCAAAATGAAATATCTGTCCGAAATGAAATACTGAAAATTTCCGCAGAACAACTATTCAAAGATAGCATTATTTTTTCCCAAAAAGCGATGAGCGAAGCAGACTATGTCAGGCAAAAAGCCGAACATCTCGCATCTATTGAAACATACCAGAGATTGCAGACTGAATTGTCGTCCATCCAATCAAGAATAAAAAAGAATACCATAGACATAGGCCAATTGGATGCAGAAGAAAATGAAAACGCCCACAGACTTTGGCTCGAATTGATCACCAACAAAAATGAATTGATCAACCATATTGCAGTTTGGAAGCAAAATTTTGTAACTATATCGCCAGTTGACGGCAGATTGGAATATTTGGATTTCTGGAGGCAAAACAGTTTCGTGCAGAATGGACAAGAATTGTATTCAGTTATCCCGCTGAAAAATGAACTTATCGGTGAAATGATGATTCCCTCGTATGGTTCGGGAAAGGTAGAAACAGGACAACAAGTGAATGTAAAACTAAACAACTATCCTTACGATGAGTTCGGTTCGATAAGAGGGATTGTCAAATCCATTTCACACATAACCAATACAATAAAAACCGATCAGGGTAATGTGGATGCGTACAGGGTAATTGTGGGATTTCCTGATGGAAGTACCACCAATTACGGTGCTAAATTGGATTTGAATTTTGAATCCAAAGGTATGGCTGAAATTATTACAAAAAACAAGCGATTAATTCAACGGCTGTTTGATAACTTGAAATATTCCGTTACAAACGATGAGCACAAAAAACACCAAATTGAACAATAATTAAGAAAATACCAAAACATGATATTGAAACGGTTTCCTGTAGAATACCAAATGGATTCTCAAGACTGCGGTCCTGCAAGCCTTAAGATAATCGCCAAGCATTTCGGAAGGTTTTATTCTCTACAGTTCCTGCGCGACAAATGTGGTCTCTCTAAGGAAGGTGTTTCTCTATCGGATCTGACCATCGGGGCCGAATGTATTGGTTTAAGGAGTCTTCCTATCAGATGTACGCTTGAAGATGTCATATTCAAAGTACCTTTGCCTGCTATCATTCATTGGAATGATAATCATTTTGTTGTGGTATACCATACAACAAAAAAATACGTCTATGTTTCCGATCCCTCAAAAGGTTTAATCAAATATACACATAAGGAGTTCAAAAAGGGATGGTATAAGAAAAACGAAAAGACTGGCGTTCTATTAGCAATAGAACCAATGGCAGATTTTAAGCAAACAACTCAGGAACGACGGGTACATGCAAAAAGCTTTATCAGTATGCTTAATTATTTTGTACCTTATAAACGAAACTTTTCCCTGCTATTTATCATTATGCTTGTTGTTACACTTTTACAGGGCGTGTTGCCGTTCATATCCAAAGCAGTCATTGACGTAGGTATCAAAACGCAGGACATCAGTTTTATCAATATGATTTTGGTAGGAAATATATCCATATTATTCAGTATCACAATATTCAACATTTTACGTGACTGGATTTTGATGCACATCACCTCGCGGGTAAATATTTCGTTGATTTCAGACTATCTGATCAAGTTAATGAAATTGCCGGTCACATTTTTTGAAAACAAAATATTGGGCGATATACTGCAACGCGCCCGCGACCATGAGAGGATACGCAGTTTTATCATGAACAACTCGTTAGCAATGGTGTTTTCCACCCTTACTTTCGTTATTTTCGGAATTATACTATTGATATACAACAGTGTAATATTCTTAATATTTCTTTCCGGCTCCATTTTGTATGTGCTGTGGGTATTGCTCTTTCTAAGCATACGTAAAAAGTTGGATTGGGAATATTTTGAAATTGTTTCAAAAGACCAGAGTTACTGGGTGGAAACGGTATCGGCCATACAGGACATCAAGTCCTACAATTATGAAAAACATCGACGCTGGAAATGGGAGGAAATTCAGGCGCGGCTTTACAGGGTTAACAAACGGGTATTATCTGTGACCAACGCCCAAAATCTTGGCGCTCAATTAATTGAAAATATAAAAAATATGTCTATTGTATTTTTTTGCGCCAAAGCAGTGATTGCAGGAGAAATTACTTTCGGTGTGATGATTTCTACTCAGTTTATAATCGGCATGTTAAACGGTCCTTTAAGCCAATATATTAACTTCATTATATCGGCACAATATGCAAAAATCAGTTTTTTACGTATCAATGAAATCCGTCAGTTAAACGACGAGGACGAATCCTTATCTGTCGGCAGTTCGTGTATCATACCTGAAAAAAAGGATTTACATTTGGAAAACATCGCTTTTCAATATCATGCCAATTCGCCCTTGGTGCTGCAACATATTCATCTGACCATTCCGCAAAATAAAGTAACTGCCATAGTGGGAGGAAGCGGTAGTGGAAAATCAACTCTTTTAAAGCTACTTTTAAGGCTTTATAATCCATCATTCGGTGATATTACGATGGGAGGCATGAACATAAAAAATATCAATCTGCGCACATGGCGAAAAATGTGCGCAGTGGTGATGCAGGACGGTAAATTATTCAGTGACACAATTCTCAACAATATTGTACTTGACGACGAACGCGTCGACTACGAAAATGTCCGCAACGCCTGTCGTCTGGCTCAGTTCGAAGAAGAAATCAACAAAATGCCCAAAGGATATGAAACGGTCATCGGCGAAATAGGCAGAGGGCTTAGTGGAGGACAAAAACAGCGATTACTCATAGCACGTGCATTATATCGTAACCCCGATTTCCTTTTACTCGATGAGGCCACCAATTCATTAGATGCCGTAAACGAGAGCAAAATTGTAGCCGCCCTAAATGATGCTTTCAAAGGCAGGACTGTTGTTATAGTCGCGCACCGGCTCAGCACAATTAAAAATGCCGACCAAATCATCGTATTGAATAAAGGTTTTGTCGCAGAAGTGGGAACCCATGATTCCTTAATGGAAAAGAAGGGAAATTACTATAATTTGGTATATTCACAATATACAGTGGCAGAACCCGGCCCTGTTCCAGTAAAAGAAGAACAACTATAGATAATTCTTCAGGAAGATGGGTTTGACCGACATCTCTGACAAAACCTACTTTATGAAAAAGTTATATCCCATTTTACTTAGCCAGGTATCCGCCATCGACGGCATAAAACCCGCCATTACAGAATGATGCTCTGTCACTGCTCAACCATAATACCAGATCCACAATCTCATCTACTTTCCCCAGTCTTCCCATCGGATGTTTATGCACCAGGAAATCATAACATTCCTTATCACTGGTCAATCCCTGTGTCAGGTGTGTATCTACAAAACCCGGTCCTACGGCATTGGCCCTGATATTGTGTTTTCCGTACTCCAATGCTACATTTTTGGTTAGACCGATCACCCCATGTTTGGCAGCCACATAGCCGCATGAACCGGCAAAGCCGACCTGACCGAGGATAGAAGCCATATTGACGATCACTCCGCCACCGTCTTTCAGCATCTGTGGGATCTGATAATGCATTCCGTAAAATACGCTGGATAGATTGACTTTAATCACCTTATCCCATGCATCGACAGGATAATCCCCTATGGGAGCGCTGGCACCTCCGATACCTGCATTATTGAATGCCAGGTTTAGTTTCCCGAAGTTCTTTACCGCTTCTTTTACCAGTTTTTCACAATCTTCCGGTTTCGAGACATCCGCTTTCACAAAAAGCGCCTCCCCCCCGGACTTTTTTATATTGGCCACTGTCTCTTCGCCTCCTTCTGGCACAATATCGGAAACAATTACTTTTGCACCTTCTTTTGCATAAAGTTCAGACATGGCTTTCCCAAATCCTGATCCGCCACCGGTCACGATGGCTACTTTTCCATTCAATGATTTCATATTGCTTAGATTTAAATGTTTATATAATTGATTTTATGAGATATTTCTTTATTTCATCTGTAAGGTCAATGCGTTGGCAGCCACTACTACGGTACTCACCGACATCAGTACCGCACCAACGGCCGGACTCAACATAATACCAATTGGAGCAAGAATACCTGCTGCCAACGGTATTGCAATGATGTTATACCCGGCGCCCCACCATAAATTCTGTATCATTTTCCTGTTTGTATTTCCGGCCAATGAAAGGAAATGTAGTATGTCGGACGGATTACTTTTTACCAGCACCACATCTGCGGCATCTATAGCCACATCTGTTCCGGCACCGATGGCAATACCTATATCTGCACGTACCAGAGCGGGGGCATCATTGACCCCGTCGCCCACCATCATGACGACCTTTCCCTGTTTCCGGTATTTTTCTATCATTACCTCCTTGTCTTCCGGGAGCATAGCAGCATATACTTCATCGATATTTAATTCCCGGGCAACACCATTGGCTGCCGTTTCATTGTCTCCGGTAAGCATCACAGGATGTATTCCTTTTTTCTTTAACTCATGAATGACTGCCTGGGAGTCCGGTTTAATCCGGTCACTTTGTGCTATTCGTCCGACTACCTGATCATCCACCAACAGGTAACTCACAGAATCACCTGTTTCCCCCGCAGGAATGGTTCCATCTTTGTCATAAGACAGATGATTTTTTTTGAGATAGTTCTCATTGACGATCATCACCTTTTTTTGATTTACTACACCGGATAACCCGACGCCGCTGATCTGCCTTATTCCTTCTGCTTTTGGAATTACCAGTTCCTGCTTTTTTATTTCATGCAGGATCCCTGCAGACAAAGGATGATTTGAACCGGATTCCAATGCGCCTGCTATGGTGAGTATATCATTTTCAGTATAATGGGATGAGAAGGTCCGGACATCAGAAACCTGAAAGATTCCTTCGGTTAGTGTCCCTGTTTTATCCATTGTGATTACAGATATCTTCTTAGTAGTTTCCAGCACTTTACGGTTCCGTAATAACAATCCGTGGCTGGCCCCCAGGGAAGTGGAACGGGCAATGACCAAGGGTATGGCTAATCCCAAAGCGTGTGGGCAAGCGATCACGAACACCGTGACCATTCGTTCTAAAGCCGTATTAAGATCCTGTGACAACCACAACCATATGATGAATGCAATAACACCTACAGATAATGCTACATAAAACAATGCTTTAGCCACTTTGTCCGAAAAACTTTCAGCTGCTGATTTTTCCTGTTGCGCCCGGCTTACCAGTTTCACCACCTGGGCAAGGTATCCCGATTCACCGGTACCCGTAACTTTTACAACGATCATTCCGTCTTCATTGATAGATCCGCCAATTACCTTATCTCCTTTTTCTTTCCTTACCCTTCTGGCTTCTCCTGTGACCATAGACTCATTTACCGAAGTGCTTCCCGAAATGATGCTTCCATCCACCGGTATTTTTTCTCCGGGTTTCACCAGCACCTGCTGATCGATACGGATTTCCTTCAATGGAACATCTTCAGTCTTTTCTTCTGAAAGTACCAAGTGGGCCATTCCGGGGAGAAGTTCAGCCATTTTTTGCAGAGCATTTCCTGCATTGCCGACCGCATTCATCTCGATCCAATGCCCCAATAACATGATCACTATAAGCGTTGCCAGTTCCCAGAAAAAATCCATTTTATGGTTTGTCAGGCCAGGGATATGATTGTATATAAAAGCATATAAGCTATATAGATAAGCTACAGTAATACCCATTGATATCAGGGTCATCATAGCCGGACTCTTATCTTTTATCTCCATGACCGCCCCTCTCAGGAAGGGTTTCCCTCCATAAAAAAACAAGACGGAAGCCAATACCAGAACGACCCAGTCTGATCCCGGAAAATGCAGCTGAAAGGGCAGATCGATACCCATCATAGGAGAAAGAATAATGATGGGGACAGCAAGCATCAATGAAATCCAGAATTTCTTTTTCAGATTTCCCATGTGCATCATATGTCCCCCCATCTTATGTTGGTGGCTTTTTTCAGGAATTTCCTGTTCGTCCATATTCATAAGATGTTCATGCCCAATACCTTCAGCATGTTCATAGGAAGTATGGTGATCCACCGGTTCATGTTTCATTGTCTCCATATAATTTCAATTTAACCGGCCGGTCTCTTAAATAATGAAATAATCCAAAGCAGGAGAACGGCGCCGGTAACCGACATGATCAGTTCGCCGATAATATTGCTGGTTGTTAATCCTAAAAGAGTAAACACCCATCCTCCGAGGATTCCTCCGACTACACCGACAATCAGGTTCACAAACAACCCGAAACCCTGCCCTTTGAAAATTTTTCCGGCCAGAAATCCGGCCAGTACACCGACAAGTACCGATAATAAAATACCCATATGAATGTAATTTAGTTCATGTAAAGATGTTAGGTTCGAATTCCTGTGTTTTACAAATATACAAAAAAACTCCTTTATATGTGCTATCCAGGTCTTCTTATTTCGTATTTTTGTATGAATTCATGAAAGAAATGGAAGACATATATCTCAAATTAGGAAAACTCCGGTCTTTCCTGCAACAAAAAGGACGTGTCGCTGTTGCCTTTTCAGGAGGCGTTGATTCTACTTTTCTTTTAAAGGTGGCACATGAAGTTCTGGGAAATAATGTACTGGCGATTACAGCACGTTCGGGACTGTTTCCCGTCCGGGAGATGGAAGAATCGAGGGCATTCACGTCTGAAAATAAGATACAGCACATCATCTGCGATATTGATGAGTTAAAGATAGATGGTTTTATAAAGAATCCTCCGGACCGTTGTTACCTATGTAAGAAAACACTGTTCCGGACTTTTTTAAAAGTGGCATCAGACCATGGATTCATCTATCTCTCCGAAGGATCGAATACGGACGATGCAGGAGATTATCGCCCCGGGATGAAGGCCATTAAAGAGTTGGGAGTGCTCAGCCCGCTAAAAGAAAGTGGTTTTTCAAAAGAAGAGATCCGGCAATTATCCAGGGAAATGGGTTTACCCACATGGGAAAAACCTTCATTTGCCTGTCTGGCATCCAGATTTCCATACGGAGAACCCATTACCCGGGAAAAGCTCAACACCATAGAAAAAGCTGAAAAATTTCTCTTTGATCTGGGTTTCCAACAGATCCGGGTAAGATACCACGGTAATCTGGCAAGGATAGAAGTAGCCCCAGGGGAGATGGATCAATTAATGGTTCCTGAAATGCGCCGGATCATTGACGAAGGAATAAAGAAAACCGGTTTTACATACGTTTCCGTTGACCTACAAGGGTACCGGACCGGAAGCATGAACGAATCCTTAAACGTGTGATCATATACAAAAGTTTAGTATGTTTGTGAATTATTGCTTGATCCATTTATTGCATGTAACATGTTACCCAAGAAAAGAACGATCGATGATCTTGCCCGTGAATTGAATCTGTCAAAATCCACGGTGTCAAGGGCTTTACAAGACTCGTACCAGATCAGTGAAAAGACCAAGCAAAGAGTGCTTCAATTGGCCGAACAATGGGGATTTCACCTGAACCCACAGGCCAGGGGATTGAAGACACGCCGCTCCTTTACTTTAGGCGTCGTGGTTCCGGAAATTGCACATAAGTATTTTTCCTCAGCCATCAGTGGGATACAGGAAGTTGTCCTTCCTGCGGGATACAACGTCCTGATCGGACAATCCAACGAATCGGAAGAACAGGAATATCAAGTCGTCAGGCAACTGATTGCCAGTCGTGTGGATGGATTGATCATGTCGCTTTCAGGAAAAACCCATCATATTGACTTTCTAAAGACGTTGACAGAAGAGCGTTTTCCCTTGGTAATGTTCGACCGGGTCAGTGATGAGGTCAACTGTTCCAAGGTCATCATCGATCATGAATTGGCAGCCTATACTGCAGTGGAGCATTTGATCAGGAACGGATGTAAGAGGATTGCCCATCTGAGCGGCCCTCAGGTATTGTCTATTGCCAAAAACCGGATCAAAGGATACCAAAGGGCATTAAAAACTTACGGGTTGCCTTTTGTTCCCGAACTGGTCGTTGAAAACGGTACCAACCCGGAATATACCCCGGAACATGTCAGAAGGTTGATGCGCATGACAGATCCCCCTGACGGAATTTCCTGCTTCAATGATGATGTTGCGATCAATGTATTACTTACGCTGAAACAGGATGGGATTCAGGTCCCTTCCCGGGTGAAAGTCATCGGTTTTAACAATGAAAAGGATTGCCTGATCATAGAACCCAATCTGTCTTCCATTGAACATCCGGTAGTAAAGATGGGTAAAGAAGCTGCACGGCTGCTTTTGAAACAACTCGATAACGAAAATCAAAAACCCCAGACTGTTGTTTTTGAAACATCCCTGATTGCAAGAAAATCAACAAAAGGTTGATCTTACCGTTTCTTCATCAATAATAACCCTACTATGATCCAGCATGTCTCCCTTATGCGGGTGATCAGGCTAATATAAAGTCCTAATTCGGTATCGATAGCGATCCCTTTGGTCGCCAGCCAGAATCCACCCTCCCTTGTTCCTAACTGTAGGGGAGAGAAAAACATGATGTTGGCGAATAAAGAAGAAACAGCCACCAATATCACAGATTCCAGAAATGTGATTTGTTGCCCGATAGCAAATGCGATAAAATATATTTCGAGGCATCCGACCACCCGGGCCGTGAACTCACTCATCAATGCACCATAGAAAGCTGTTTTACGGCCCGAATGAAGTTGCGCGATCTGCTGATCGATCTTTATAAAATCTTCATGATGTTTTTCATTGAAGTTACGTATCTTCTTCCCTACCCACGGAAGCTTTCCAAAAAACCGGAAGGTCTTAGCTACCAGCCCATAACGATACCCTTTGAAAAAATAATACAGGGCTACCAGACAAAACAGTGCGGTAATCAGCATCAACCAAAACACACCGGGGGAAGGATCGAACACAAGATACAGGAGGATCGTCGAAACCAGCCAAAATAAGAAATGGGAAGCGATATGCATCATACTGAATAATATCACCGAAGAAGTTGCCTTATGCACGCCCACATATTTTTTCAGTTCCATGATCCTGTATGGTTCTCCGCCCAAAGCGGCTACAGGAGTAATATAATTAATAGCAAAACCACTGACTGTTATTTTATAAAGTTGCCAGAATGTAACCCGTTTAAAGTTTTTCTCATTATCACGGACAATCAGGTGCCATGAAAAAGTATTGATCAAATATACAACCGCCCAGATACCTATAATGGCAAAAAACCACCATCCGGTTTTAAGGATGTTCTCATATATAGAAGTAATCCCTATATTAAAAATAACAATGATTACAGTAATGATCCCTATAATCAGAAAAATCCGGTAAAAACTAGATGATTTCAAGATGTCATGTTATTTGACCGCAAGTTATTGATTATTCCTGTGTTTTTTGAAACTTTTTTCGAAAAAAACCGTATCACCTAGGCGGCTTTTGCTGGTAATACCGATTTTTACTGATTTAAATATCAAACAAGAAATGTCCATGACTGTCCACTAACCATAATGAACAAAATATGGATATCGTATCTGACCTAAAAAAATTATACAAATGAAACAGTACTTTTTTCTCATTTTATCATTATTCCTGTTTTCTTGTGGTGCCCGTCCTACAGCCGATAAAGCAAAGACAGAAGAGGCCATAAATACTGAAAAATCAGAGCTGGAACCTGGTGACTGGAAGATCGATAGCACACAATCGGTGATCCGATGGAAAGGATTCAAATCAGGGGGTGCACATTATGGGACTGTTTTACTGAAGGATGGCACATTGAACATAGAAGACGGAGCAGTAACCGGTGGAAAATTCTTCATCGACATGAATTCTATTGTTTGCGAAAACCTGGTGGATACAACCAGTAATAAACGATTGATCCATCATCTAAAAGGCATCGATTTTTTCCATGTCGAACAATTTCCGACCTGTGAGTTTGTCATTACATCAACCACTAAAAAGGAAGGGACAAGACAGGAGATTACCGGAAATCTATTGTTGAGAGGGATCGAAAAAAGCATCACTTTTCCGGCAGATGTATCTATAGATAATAAAACGGTTACAGCAGTGACCCCTGATTTTACCATTGATCGTACCCAGTGGGGAGTCAACTACGGATCAAAAAGCTTCTTCAAAGAGATGAAAGATTCATTCGTCAATGACGGGATAGAAATCAGCATCCGTATTGTTGCGAAATAATTGAATGTGATGCGGGTGTTATCCGGACCTGATTAATGACCCGTGAAGTAAATATTTACTTTTACCGGACCAATATCTGGAATGCTTTTTCAACAGCGTTTTCCAATCCTTCCACATTTTTGCCGCCGGCAGTAGCGAAAAATGGCTGTCCGCCGCCACCGCCCGATATCTCTTTTGCCGCTTCACGAACTACAACAGAGGCATTTTTTCCTTCGTTGATCAACTCATCGCTCAAAGCGATGGTCAGCGTTGGTTTCGCACCATAATCACTTCCGGCAATAAAAACCAGACGCTCAAACTTGTTTTTCATCCTGAAAGCGATCTCCTTGATCAAATCAGGAGCAAATGAAGTGGTAAAACGAACGACATTCAATCCGTTCACTTCTTCTATTGTATTGATAAGACCATGT
Source organism: Bacteroidales bacterium (assembly GCA_031275285.1). NCBI lineage: Bacteria > Pseudomonadati > Bacteroidota > Bacteroidia > Bacteroidales > Bacteroidales bacterium. The sequence continues at coordinate 53,777 of JAISOY010000072.1, forward strand.
TGGAATTCCTCCATCCGTTCCCTCATGATCGCTTCAACCTCTTTCTTCAATTGATTATTTTCGTCTACAGCTTTTTTGATGGCCTGTACGAAAGTGGGGGAATTATTGAAAATGTCACGTATCTGCTGGATCACATCCATTTGTGAATAAATGAGTTGTTCGATCTTCGCAGCAGTGATGGCTTCTATTCTTCGTATTCCGGCAGCAATGGCGCTTTCCGAAACTATTTTAAACATGCCTATCTGGCCTGTTGCCTTCACATGGGTTCCTCCGCATAATTCAACCGAGTCACCAAACCGTATCGTACGGACTTCTTCACCGTATTTTTCGCCAAAAAGTGCCATCGCCCCCATCTTCCTGGCTTCATCAATGGGAATATTCCGGCATTCGTCCAACAAAATATTTTCACGGACTAATTGATTGACCCTTTTTTCTACATTCCGGATCTCTTCATCTGTCATTTTCTGAAAATGGGAAAAGTCAAAGCGCAGGTAATCGGATGCGACCAGCGAACCCTTTTGTTCAACATGTGTTCCCAGAATTTCACGCAATGCATGATGCAGTAAATGCGTTGCCGTATGATTCGCTTCGATGGCGCGGCGCTTTTCCATATCTACCACAGCCAGGAAGTCAGCATCCAGATGCTCCGGTAAACGGTCGGTGATGTGGATATTTAAATTATTTTCTTTCCTGGTACTGACGATCGGAATGGATTCATGATCGGATTTAATATATCCTACATCCCCCATTTGTCCTCCGCTCTCAGCATAAAACGGCGTTACATCAAATACCAGTTGATACTGTTCTTTTTCTTTGACCTTGACACTCCGGTATCGAACGATCCGGATATCTGCTTCGGTATAATCATAGCCAACGAAGCGTGATTCTTCAGAAGGCAACAATTCCACCCAGTCGCTGGTATCAATGGCAGCAGCAGCCCTGGAACGGTTTTTCTGGGCTTCCATCTCTACTTCATATTGTAACCGGTCATAATTCAGATGGTGTTCGCGAAGGATCAACTCTGTGAGATCAAGTGGAAATCCGTATGTGTCATACATCTCAAAAACAGATTTGCCGCTAATGACCGTTTGCTTTTTCTCATTGGCCTCTGCAATAATTCCTTCAAGCAATGACATTCCAGTAGCAAGCGTCCGCAGGAAGGATTGTTCTTCTTCCCTGATCACACGTTCGATCAATGATTGCTGGGCTTTTAATTCGGGAAACGAATCGCCCATGACTTTTACCAGAACCGGAACGAGTA
>JAISOY010000073.1 GCA_031275285.1 Bacteroidales bacterium
TTATAAACAGATGAAAAAATTATTCGTTTTGTTCGCATTAACTGCATCGGTAAGTCTTTCCGCACAGGATATCATCCAATGGCGTGGAACCGACCGCACGGGTATCTACAAGGAAACAGGATTAATGAAATCCTGGCCTGCCGACGGACCCACCATGCTCTGGCATTACACCGGCCTGGGTGAAGGACACTCCTCTGTAGCTATTGCAAACGATAAGGTTTATATTACAGGCCTCACCGATGGGGAAGGACATCTTTTTGTTTTCGATATGGACGGTAAACTATTGAATAAAAAGGCATACGGAACGGAATGGACTACCAGCTACAACGGAGCACGGGGAACCGCAACTATCGACAACGGAAAACTTTACATATATAGCGGAACGGGTAATCTGGTCTGTTTCGATGAAAACAACCTCAATATCCTTTGGCAGAAAAATGTCATTGATGAATTCCAGGGTTCGAACCTCCGGTGGGGAGTGAATGAATCTCCGTTGATTATAGGCGACAAGGTGATCATAACCCCCGGTGGAAAAGATAATAATGTGGTGGCATTGAATAAGAATACAGGTAATCTGATCTGGGCCTGTGCAGGAGAAGGCGACTTATCTGCCTATTGTTCTCCTTTGTATGTTTCCGACCAGCAGATTCCCCAGATTGTTACCATAACCGCCAAACATATCCTTGGCGTTGATTCAGAAACAGGTAAAAAACTCTGGTCGTTTGCTTATAATAACATGCGTAATATTCATCCTAATACACCTTTATATAGCGATAATATGCTGTTGTGCGTATTCGGCTACGGAAAAGGTTCCGTTATGTTGCGCCTGATCGATGGAGGACGCAATGTTGAAAAGGTTTGGGAAAGCAAGGAATTCGATTCGAAGATCGGCGGTGCGGTGAAACTCGGTAATTATGTATACGGATCGGGCGACCATAATAAATACTGGTATTGTCTCGACTGGAAAACAGGAGAACAGAAGTATAAGGACAATTCCATTGCCGTGGGGGCCGTTATTTCTGCCGATAACATGTTGTATTGCTATTCCGACAAGGGGGAAATGGCATTGGTAAATCCCACATCTGAAAAATTCGATATGGTCAGCAAATACCCGATTACGCTGGGAACCGAACAGCATTGGGCGCATCCCGTAATATACCAGGGCGTAATGTATGTCCGGCATGGAGATACCTTGATGGCATACGCCGTTAAGTAGTTCAAGATTTCGCATTCAAAATTCAAAATTCTACAACCCCAAAATCTTAAATCTTGAACTTTGAACCCCGAAGGGCTCACCGAAGGTAATCTTAAATTTAAAAAAGTGAAAGAAAAGAAAATCATAACAGCCGTAACCGTTTCAGTAATACTGATCTATGTTGGTATTATTGTTGGCTGGCAGTTATATACCCCCGAAAGGAACTTTGAAATACAGGCCCCGGGGGCGGATAATCGTCCGGAAGGTCAGACCCGTAGCGCGAGTGATGTGTTGATCGGCGAATTCTTCATGAAGTACGAAGAAGTTTCACCTACCCTTACCGGTAAATGGACGCATTTCCGGGGTGAAAACTCTAGTAACATCATCACCACATCCGAACAGATCAAAACCTCTTCCGACGAATATCCCGTTTTGTGGAGTGTAGAAACAGGTGAAGGTCATGCCGCTCCTGTAATATACAACGGCCGGGTTTATTTTCTGGACTATAACGAACAGCTGAGTTCCGATGCCCTGCGTTGCTTTGATCTCGAATCGGGAACAGAACTCTGGCGAAGATGGTACCGTGTACCGATCAAGCGGAATCACGGTTTTTCCCGTACTGTTCCCGCTATCAGCGACGATTATATCATCACCATTGGTCCCGAGGGACATGTGATGTGTTGTGATCCCGTTACGGGAGAAATGAAATGGTCACTGGATATGCAGAAACAGTTTGCCACTGAAGTACCTTTTTGGTATACAGGCCAATGCCCCTATGTGGATGAAGACATCCTGGTTCTGGCCCCTGCCGGTGAAGAAGTGTTGCTGGCCGGTATAGATTGTCGTTCTGGCGAAATCGTATGGACAACACCCAATACGCTGAATTATAAAATGTCGCACTCTTCCGTAATGCCGATGACGTTGCACGGAAAGAAAACGTACGTATATATCGGTGTTGGCGGGGTCTGTGGCATATCAGCCGAAAAAAGCGACCGGGGAACGCTTTTGTGGGAAACCGGAACATGGCAACCTTCGGTAGTTGCTCCTTCTCCCTTGCAGTTGTCTTCCAGCCAGGTTTTCCTGGTAGCCGGATATGGAAGTGGAGGCGCCAGATTGCAGGTCAACAGGTCGGGTTCACAATGGACAGCGTCGATTACAGAACAGCATAAGCCGAATGCAGGCTTAGCCAGCGAACAGCAAACTCCTATCCTGTACAACGACATGCTCATCAGTGTGATGCCCAAGGATGGCGGAGGAAACCGCGAAAGGCTGGTATATTATTCCCCTTCCAACCTGAATATGCCCGTATGGGTATCGGCCTCCGATCAGCGGTTCGGATTAGGTCCTTATATCGTCATCAACAAATACCTGTTCGTATTCAAGGATGATGGTGAATTATACGTATATGAAATTCTCCCTAAAAGCATGAATTTGCTGAAAAAGCAACGGATCATGGACGGAGCCGATGCCTGGGGGCCGTTAGCCTATGCCGACGGAATGTTGATCGTCCGGGATGCACATGCGGTTAAATGTTTAAAAATTATTTAATTCAAGATTCAAGATTCAAGATTGATGTTTTTAAGTGTATGATATTTCAGTACTCAATTATCAGTTGCAGACAAGGGGCGAAGCTCCGCAAGCATCAGCACAGGGCAATGCCCTATGGAAGTTGGAGACATATGTTTCGTAAGGCTGAAAGCCTTGAAGCAACTAATATCCAAGTTCTGTTGGTTTTACTCTTTGAACTAAATGATATTAGGTGAAAATAAAATTTTAAATTTTGAATTCGAAATTTTAAATTTATAAGCATGAAAAAAGGTCTTCAAATAATACTCAATCTCATCATATTCCTTCTTATCGCGGGCTTTGTATGGTATATGATATCCTCTGCCGGCAAGGAAGAATCATCTACGGTTAATGTCGGTACCGGAACAAACGAACCTTTTACCAGTCCTTATGAACGTATCGCTTCCTTTGACCTGCCCGAAGATGTCAGCCGTTTTGAGTTCCATAATGATCAGTTATTTATTTCGGCCGGACAATCGGTATATATCTATGATACGTCAGGTAAACAAGTGGGACGGTTCCCGGTCAAACCGGAAGTAAGGGATATTACCGTTACCGGAGATAACATATACTTGTTATATCCTACGGAAATAGAGGTATATTCATACGAAGGCGAAAAAACACACGGGTGGGAAGCATGTAGCGACCTGTCTGATTATTGTTCGTTCACTCTTGCCGGTGATTACATATTTGTAACCGATGCAGCGAATAAAAATATCTGTAAATACACGAATGAAGGTAACTTCGTGAAGTTCATCAGTAGCCCCGTGGGCTTTATTATTCCCAGTTATTCTTTCGATATCGAAACCCGTAATGATACCGTGTTTTGCGTGAATTCGGGCAGGCATCTGATCGAAACCTATACGTTGGATGGCAAGTTTATATCAGCTTTCGGAGGGCCGGGCGGCGAAGCCGGATTTTTTGCCGGATGCTGTAATCCGTCATATATATCATTCACATCCGATGGAGAATTGATCACCTCCGAAAAAGGCAATCCGAGAATCAGTTCCTACGAAAGTAACGGAAAATTTAAAGAAGTCCTGCTCAACAGCCGCTTATTGGGTGGTGGCAGCGAAGCCTATAAGGTTCAAACCGCCGGAAACCGGCTTTTTATTGCAGGAAAAAATAAAATAGTCGTTTATGAAAAATCTTAAATTTTGAACTTTGAATTTTAAATTTATATCAATGAATTCAGAAAAAGATATCTCCCGCAAGCAATTTATACGTACCGTTGGTTCCGTTGTTGCGGGAGGAAGTATACTCGGCATTTCGGGAGCCCTTCTGTACAGGACTTTCATTCGTCCCGGGCAAGATGGTCCAATAGAATCAGGCTCTTTACAAATGAAAAGTAATAATTCGCAGTCACCTTATAGGCTGGTTTCTTCCTTCGGTATTCCCGAATGGGTCGAAAGCTTTGAATTGATTGGTGATAAACTGGTTGTTGCTGCAGCAAACAATATTTTTATCTACGACCATTCAGGCAGGCTCCTGAATAATTTTGCCGTTGGCAGCCATGTCAGGGATATTGCTGTTGAAGGTGATATGATTTATCTTTTGTTCCCGACCCGCATCGAAGTATATAGCGCCGACGGTGAGTGGGTACGCGACTGGGAAGCATGCAGCGATCAGTCTGATTACTGTTCGTTTGCCCTTGCCCCCGGTTCGGTATTTGTAAGCGATGCAGCGAATAAGAATATCTGTAAATACACAAATGAAGGCAACTTCGTGAAATTCATCAACAGTCCCAATGGTTTTGTCATCCCCAGCTATTCTTTCGGAGTGACCTATACCGATGGAATCATACATTGTTCGAATTCAGGAAGGCATCAGATAGAAAAATATTCGCTGGACGGAGAATATTTAGGAGCTTTCGGAAAGGCAGGCGGAGCAGCCGGTTTGTTCTGCGGATGTTGCAATCCCGTGTATCTGACCCATACGCCTACCGGGGAGATCATCACCTCTGAAAAAGGGAATCCCCGGATCAGTTGTTACGGCAGTGACGGACAGTTCCGTAGTGTTCTTCTCGATCATAACGCACTTGGCGGAGGAACCGTAGCCTATAATATTAAGGTACTGGATGATAAAATATTTGTAGCCGGAAAAAAAATAATATCCACCTTTCAGTATGACAAGACTCTGGCAGCATCAACGGCCTGTTCCGGTTGTGCTGTCAATTGTCCACTACGTAAAGGAATAATATAAATTTAAGATTCAAAATTCCGGATTTAAGATTCCGAATTTTGAACTTTGAATTTTAAATCTTGAATTTTAAATTAAAACATATCATGAAAAATAAGATTCTTCTTTGTGTTTGTTGTGTTTTCGTATTTGTTACGGTTTCTGCTCAGGAACAGGAAAACTGGCCCCGGTTCCGAGGCCCTAATGGCCAGGGTATTTCCAATGCGAAAGATCTTCCGGTGCGTTGGAGCGCTGAGGAAAATATTGCCTGGAAAACGAATATTCCGGGTGAAGCCTGGTCTTCACCGATTGTTTGGAATGATCATGTTTTCCTTACCACGACGACAGAAGATGGTAAAAATTGCCATGTTATTGCTGTAAATACAAGAACCGGTAAAATCCTTTGGGACAAAATCGTGTTTACACAAAAACCACAACAACACAAACATGAGATGAACTCTTATGCAACACCAACACCGGTTACGGACGGCAACACCGTTTTTGCGGTTTTCAGCG
>JAISOY010000074.1 GCA_031275285.1 Bacteroidales bacterium
GAGATGATCTTTTTCCCGGTTCCGTCACGGTATACGAAATTACCGAAACCCATCTGATGGTTAATAAAGCTGCGGATCTCCTGCAATAAAGAATCAGAATCTTTGGCAATGAAAGTGGCTTTGATCTCAAACGCCTTATGGGCTATTTCCCGGTTTGCAGATTGCACTACAATAGGCAGGTCGGATACCACTTCCCGGACTTCATCGGCCAGGAGAAACCCTGCTTCATGAACCAATACCCCGTCTTTGGGGAATTCCACATCGGTAATCAGACACATCAGATTGTCTCCGTACTTGTGCACCATTTTCATAGCCTCTTCATAATCAGAAACCAATATTACTTTAGGTCTCAGCCGCGCCCGCAATACTTTTATCATGTTATCGGCATGGACCTCTTCTACCAGTTTACGTGTCTGCTCCTGTACACTACTGTATAACAACGGCAGATATCTGGAATAATAGATTTCGGAATCTTCTACCAGTAAGATCACTTTGATCAAACCGACCTGTGTGTCATTGTCCACATTCATCCGGTCTTCAAGGTATTTCACCATGACATAAAATATCTTGGTATTCCCGCTCCATATAAAGATCTTGTCGATGGTAGGATATTTAACTATCCTTTCCTTATAATAGGCAAGATCTGCCGAATGGTTGGTCAATAGGAAAATTGGCAATACCGGATTTTTTTCACGGATGATTTTACTGATTTGGAAAGGCATCTCGCGATCGGATCCTCCCATGATGATCACCATGTCGAAACGGATCAGCTGGAGTTGCCGTTTGGCTTCTTCTATCGAAGTAACCCCGGTGATGCGGGGCATGGAAATGATGTTGTTCTGGTAATGTTCACCTAAAATATGTTCGATGAATTTACCTTCGTTTTCGATGGAGAAAGTATCATAGAGGGTGGCCACCATCAGGATTTCATTTACCTTGAACGGCATCAGTTCGTGTAAGGTATTGATGGTCGTATTCTGGTTGGCTAAAAAACGCTGTAGCAACTGTCGGCTATCTATATGGGAAAGAGGAGCTTCTTCTGGTTCCTGGTCTTCTCCGGACTGCTCGTTTTCATCCCGTTTTAAAGCCATTTCATCTAACTCGATGTTATTAAGCCGGTTCGATATAATCATAGTGATATTATCGATCAGGTTTCGTTTTTCCTTTAAAAAAGGACCTTCATCGATGACCGGAAATTCCTGTGTATAGAATACTTCTACACTTCCCTGCCCGCCTTTAATTGTAGTAAAAGATTGGGTTTGCCGCCACCCGGTTTCTATAAATCCGGAAGAAACAAATTCCAGTTCTCCATAGCGGATACGTGCTACCGTATGTTCATTATACTGCCATCCTGCGGGAAGGATATCACATATTTGCTGTAACATCACATCCACCGGATACGTCGTATTCAATATCCTGATCGTTTGGTTGATGCAGGTAAGTTCTTTAATACGTTCACGGTTCTCGAACAATAAATGATCCATCTGTGTGTGATCGGGTGAATCCATTTTATTAATGATTGAATCATGAATCCCATACAGGGGTAAAATCAATGTGCTAAATTAAGGTTTTTTGGTGATGATGCCAAAATGAAATCATACGGGGTAAGTTTGGTATCGGACAATTCTTTTTCAGTATATTTATTACCTTTGTCGGTTTAAATCTGTGTATTAATATGATAACCATATGGACAAGACCATTCTGAATTTATTGTTCGACTACCGGGGGAAAATCAGTTACCGGGAGTTTATTGCCGGGATTATCCTGTTGTTCATCACACTGGGGTGTCATTTCAGCATCTATGCCAATCATGCACTCAATATGGTTTTTACATCACGATTCGGTTATGAATGGCTGAGTTCTTTTACTGTATATAACCAGATAATGTCTGGTTTTTCTCCTCAGTTGATACCCACAGGATTTATTCTTTCATATTCATCATTTGTATTGGCATTGAAACGGATGCGTATGATAAACGGAAACTGTACTTTATCCATAATCACAGGAGTATTGAATTTTTTCTTTTTCGCATCATTACAGGGTTTATCCATATCTGCTTCTTTTATTGAAAACAGTACGATGTTGGATATGGTACCAAAAGCGCTGCTCATCACGCTGGCGGTATTTCTGGTTTTGGGCATTATTATTCTATTGCTTTTGTCCCGTCGCGGTAATCAGGAAGAAGTCGATAGGCCTGAATACAAGGAAGGGAACAAGTTGGGAATTATCAGTTATATTATCAGGTTGGGCAAACTAATGGGGTTTGTGGCTATAGTAGTATTAGTTGCAGGAGTGATCATAGTTATAGAGCCATTTATTGTGATGTCCTTGCACGGATCTTTTTTCCGGATATTTATCATCGCTGCATGTCTTATACCGGTGATTTTTTATATCAGGTATACTGCTTTTCGACTTAATGATGCGGGTGTTTCCATTGGCTGGCTTGCCGGAATATTAATCGCCTATGTACTGATGGTAGCCCTTAAAATATGGATGGGATTCACGGCATGTGGTGGATATCACCTATATGAAACTTTCTTCAGTATTGCATTGGGTTTTTATTTACTGGCTCAGTTTATACCTTTCCTGCTGCCGTCGAAGGATGAGCAACCTGTTGAAAATGAACAATCTTATTAAATTCTGAAATATCACATGAAAAAAATAGTATTTATCATTCTTTTATCCATGAGTATGGGGCATTTTCTTTTGGCCAAAGAAAACGGGTTCAAGATATATTTTTTTAACCGCGCTTATACCGGTGATTTTGAACTGGCCATGTATGATTATGACACTACCTGGAACGCATTTTTGCAGGATGCTGATCTGAGCAGGGCGACCTTACTGATAGATGATCAAGATATCAGAGAATACAGGTGGAAAGACCAGATACTGAGAATATCAGATACGAAGATCGGGAAAATATATGAGAAAAAAGCCGGGTTGTATCAATATATCTTTATTGTAACCCTCAATGGAAAAAGAATGTATGCCGGTAGGGTGATTTCGAAAAAGTCTGCCATGGCAGTAAAATTCCCGGTGATATATTATGATGACATTTATGAAAATAATTCATTACAGATATATCCGGTACATACTACGATACAGCTTGAGGATATTCCCGGAGAAACCCGTGATATAACGGTCATCCCTGCTGTTAAAGAGCATTTTCAATCGGTGAAAAAAATAAAATGAAATACTTCAATTTGAGCTATTGAAGACCTATTGTATGATTTTCAAAGGTTTAATAAGTAGGATGTCTGATAGGTAACAGGGTTATATGGATGTTTTGGAAACAGATCGGCTGATCATACAACCCTTTGATGTTGTACACGTTCATGATTTTCTGGAATTCTACAATCAAGCAGAAACCATGAAATGGGTCGGAAACGGAAAATCGACGTGGACGGAAAACGAATTACTGGAAAAGATGGCCAGGTTTTCAGGACAGTATCCTTTTGGTATTTATTCGGTATTCCTCAAATCCGAATGTAAAGTGATCGGGGAAATATCGCTCTTTGATACATTTCAATCGTCGGTTAAAGCGGAAATCGGATACATCATCCATCAGGGATATTGGAATAAGGGTTATGCTTCTGAACTGTTGCATACATTTGTTCCATTCTGTAAAGAAGGATGGAAATTTGAGCAGATTATCGCCCGGATGTACAGCGATAATATAGTTTCAGCAAAGATTTGTGAAAAAATGGGCATGAGCCCGGTAGCCAGGGATGAAATAGCTGATGGTGTGGTCAGGCTTACTTATGAACTGAAATTCAATCATTAAACGATGAAAGAGAGGCTTTTGGAGTTACAGGAGAAAATATTTCAACATTATCACCAACAGGAGAATGGATTTCACCTGGTATACTCACCCCGGATTTATTTTTTTGAATCGGGTGATTTGTATGAGATCATTTTCTACGGGGAAGGATACGATGACGATCCGTCTGTAAAAGCTGATGACCTTGGAGAAGGATACAATTACGGATACTGTGCCTTGCTTGATTTCCTAACGGTACAGGAGAATGCCGAAAAAGTATCTGTCCTGCGTTTCGGAGGGCCTGATTCAGGAGCGAACGGAACGCGGAGCTGGGATTTTTCCCGTCTGGTGCATTCGGATGTCCGGTTTACCAATCTGTTGGAGTTTGAAGTGGCATTGACCGATCCCGGAGATCATAACACCAGTATTATCGATGAACAGAGCAGTTATGAAGAGAATGGGACCATCGCCAGATTGGTTTCCCGGATGCCCCGGTTGGAAACACTTATCGTACCTTCGGCACCTGACCGGTCTTTTTTCGATCTGGAAGACCTGCCGATCATTGAATTAAAAGTGCAGGCCGGCTATGACCATCAGAATTTTATCGGGAATCTGGCAGACTCTTCCAACCTGAAAGAATTACGTGCGCTGGATTATTCGGAAAAATTCGATCGTTTCAACGATTTTACCGACAAGGACCTTACTTCTTTTGAAAGCTATAAAAATTTGTTCCGATCAGATGCTTTTCGTCATTCTCCCAACAGCTTTCATTTTAAACTTCGTTATGCGCGCCTTACAAAAGAACAATTGTTCGAATTGCAGGAAATCAATCCGATACAGTTTCTGTACATCGATGTCCAGCCCGGGCATTATGTCAGTCATATAAGATAAGGATTGCTGATCACATGAAACGATTGATACCTCTTTTGATTTTATCTCTTGTCCTGATTTCCTATAAGCTGATCACCGATGTCCGGTATGTGAAAAATGATCATTCTGTCCTGATAGAATGGATGGACAGCCTGTCCGGTGATTTCTCATTCAAAGATAAATGGAGCTATCCGGAAGGTATTTATGTCAACAAATTCGGACAACTGAGCTGTGATGGGTTATGTCCGGACGGAATTGAAAGAATGAAAGATCCGGATGGGCGGATTTTTGAAGATTCGCTGGAAGTATTTTACTCTATCTTGGATACCGCCCATCTGTACCATACGATATCCTGTGATGCGGGATGTTACGAATTCGCAGGGACCAATTTCATTACGGTTCGTAAAAAGGGAAGAAAAACGGTGGAATGCTATACCCATACCAATGCTGCGACTCATTGCCACCTTCAGATGGAGATTTTCAGGGGCAGGTGTATGCCGGTTGTCGTGCTGAATAGTATTTCCGGAAAAGGTGAAGTAAGGTATACCTGTAACGGTGGACAGATAATGGTAGATAAAAAAATGTGGGATAAAGGAGTGATGAAAGCGGATTTTCATTTTACTTTTGATCATGAACCATATGAAGAAACTCCTGTGTACTGGAAAGGGAGAATATATGCTTTTATAGAATAGATGATACGTATGAAAAATATAATTAAAAAAGCAGCCATAATAACCGGTCTTCTTTTGATAGTCGGGGCTACAATCTTATCTATAGCTTATGGATTTACCATCGGAAATGCAATTGCATACGCCGCAGGGATCATATTGATAGCTGTCGGGTTATGGTTTCACGAGTTGCCGTTACGATTGCAGAAAACATTACTGGTACTGGCGGGCATCGGTATCATTTTCTTTTTAACAGTAACTACTATGATTATCATTTATGGGAACCGTGATACCGTGACATTTGATGAAGATTGTGTCCTGGTGTTCGGTTGTGGGATCAGGGGGGAGACCGTTTTACCTACCCTACAGTCAAGGCTGGACAAGTGCCTGGAGTATCTGGAGAAAAATCCGGATGCTATTGTGATCCTTAGTGGCGGACGGGGCCGAAACGAAGAGATCGCGGAAGCTGAAGCCATGAGACGTTACCTGATGCAGAATGGAATATACGGCGGACAAATTTATGTGGAAGACCGTTCGAGGAGTACTACAGGAAATGTGATGTTTTCAAAGTTATTACTTCATGTATTATTTTCCGGGCGTGACTTTACTGTAGCCTGTATCACCAGTGATTATCATGCATACAGGGCTGAGAACACCATGCGCCGCGCTAAGATCGATACCCGGCGTTTCAGCGCTGGTGTGAAATGGTATTTGCGTCCGTCAGCCTATTGCAGGGAAGTACTTTCCATCTGTAAATTCTGGATCAAAAGAGATCGTTTTCTGGCAGAGATCCCTTATTCTTCCCAACCTTATTCCGAATAGTCCGTCGTGAAAATTAAGATACGCTTCGGGCGAACTCAATTATTGAGCCAGCCTTTTCGCAATTTCTGTTTCAAGTTTTCCTTTGGATTGAAGCTTGATGTATTTTTCTATATTCTTATCTTTTCCTATGACATTTTTGTTTTTGTTGTAAACAAGAATAGCATTTTCCAACCCAGCCAGATTACCTTTTAGTTGATCAGAAACATCTTTCGTTTCAAGCGAATATTTTGCCCAACCACCCAGGAATGCCATTAGGATATCCGGGTTCGACATGAAAGTGACGATTTCCTGCCGAAGTTCTATTTTTACACTGGGACTTCCGGTTATCCATTTCATCAGGAAAGTATTGGCCGCTTTTCTTTTTTCAATATTTTGGTCAACCGGATTTTTAGCAAGCCAGTTAACGCAGTTTATTATGTCCTGTTCATACGTTGCATAATCCTCAACTTTTACCAGATTGTAGTTTGTGGGGACTTGAAATTCTTGAGCAAAAAGTAAAATTCCCTGAAACACAATAATGCTAACAAAAAATATTTTTTTCATGATTAAACTATATTATTAAGATTTTCGTTGATATTTCATTGGCTTTTTTTGGGACTCACTTCATTTTCATCACGCTTTGCTAGCACTTATACGACAGTATCTGTTGTGCGTCCGTTTTTTCTATCCGTTATCATTATCGTTATGTGCCATATTCGCTTTTTTTAATACTGCCGGAATTCATAACCGCCGGTAGAACTTATTTTGATAATTCTTTCCGACCGGTATCCGTATCCCTGCTATCTGAATGACGTTTCGTTCAATAGATTCGATCTTGTCCATCGCCACAATATACGATTTATGCACCCGCACAAAGTTGTCCGATGGCAGGATTTCTTCCATACTCTGAAAATTTTGGATCGTCATGATCTTTGTCTGTTGGGTAACTATTCGTAGATACGCCCCCTGACCTTCCACAAAAAGAATATCCGAGAAATCAACCCTTTCCATACGGTATTCCGTCTTCACAAACATGTAATTTTTAGCAGTTTTTACCTGCATTTCCGCCTGTACCCTATCAACCGCCTTCAGGAAACGCTCGAACGAATATGGTTTGAGCAGGTAATCCGTCACATTATAGTCGAAACCCTGCACCGCATATTGGTTATATGCCGACACGATCACGATCTTCGGACGATACTGTAAGGCTTCGATAAATTGCAGCCCGGTAAACTGTTCCATTTGAATATCGAGGAAAACCAGATCAACAGAATTCGTTTTCATGTACATAACCGCCTCTAATCCATTACTGAACGATTGCAGATGGTGTAACAGCGGAACCTGCACAATAAAAGCCTCTAACTTTTCAATAGCCAGAGGCGTATCGTCTATTACAATACAACGGATCATCGGGTGTCAACACTTAAAGACACACAAAATAAATCATTTTTTTCGTCAATCTGCAATTTATGCCTGCCGGGATAAAGAAGTTCCAGCCGGCGTTTGACGGTCTCCAAACCTATACCTCCGGTACTGTCTTTTTCTATATGCTGTGCCGGATTGGCAATATTCACCGATTCGAAATATATCTTGTTATCTTCCATCCTGAATGAAAATCGTATGGCATGTTTCACCGTTTTATCCGTACAATGTTTGAATGCATTCTCAATGAATGGGATAAACAACATGGGCGCCACTTCAATGTTTTCATAATTGCCTTTTACGGAGTAGTCCACTAAATCGTGATTCGCATACTGCATTTCCTGTAAATCAATATAACTCCTGATTTGTTGTAATTCCTGTGAAAGCGGCGAGATATTTGAGTTGGTGTCGTAAATCATATAGCGCATCATTCCCGATAATCCCACCAACATACTTGATGCCTTATCCGGGTTCGATGTAATTAGACTGTCTATATTGTTGAGCGTATTGAACAGGAAATGAGGGTTTATCTGATTTTTGAGCAATTTCAATTCCGATTGAAGATTTTGTCGTTCAAGATCCTTTTTCTGTTTCTTTTTTTGGAACCAGTCAATTCCTAAATAAAATAATGCGCCCCAAATGGAAGTTCGTATAGTCGCTATCAAAAAGACAACGTTTAGACCTACTGAATGGGGCCAGGAAACTTTTGAATTCTTAAAGAAAAGATCAATAAGCGGAGCAAACAGGGACTTCAATTCAGGAACGAAAAAAGCAATCAAATAAAACAATATGACATATATAATGTTTTTCTTATCCTTTAAATATAAGTACATTAGGCCGTAAGACACATAGAATATAACAGGCATGAATAAAGCATGCAGTATATTAGCTTGCATCATTTCTGCTGTAGTAATATGTCGAGCTAAAAGTAAACTGCCCAAGTATAAGAGTATATACATGCAGCAGAATCCAACATGCATCAAAATAATGGTCGATTTTTTCATGAATATTTAATTTAAAAAATGAAACATGTCGCAAAAGTCATGCTTTCTGCAATGTAGCGCAAAAATACTTAACGAACATGCGATTTTTATGAACCAAATCCAATATCTCATTAATTAATATGTGATACTACTTACTTCTGTCTGTTATCATAGTTGATAGTCGGACGAATTGATTGTCCATTTGTTGCACCCAACTGTAAGTTGGCCGTTGTTAAAAATGTAAGCTATTTTAGCTGCTTTTAGTTTGTTTTAACACATGGATTTATCATTGTTAAATTAATCGAGACAAGTAATTTTTCCTCGTTTTCTAATATATTTGTTCGATAGTAAGAGATAATTTTAAAAGCAAGCAGAAAAATAATTATGGAACGAAAAGATTACATCCTGACAGAAATTGAAAAAATAGGAGCAATAATAAGTACTATCAGACAGAAATTATTTGGTGGAAAAGGCAACACAGCAATCACCCTTGAGAAGCAGTTCGAAAATGAAAAAGGAATGTTGTTGGATGAGGTGAATTTTGATGTCGATAAGTTATTGCATCTAAACTTTGAGGAATTAAATGAGTATATATCCGGTTTCGAAGGATTTAATATTGAAAACATTGAACTTTTGGCAGAATGTTTTTTTCAGATTGGTATCAATGATGAAAGTGACAATTCGAAAAAATATCTTGAAAAAGCGCTACAGCTCTATGAACTCTGTAACTTGAAAAGCAAAACATATTCATTAGAACGCGAAACACATATAAAGGCTATAAGAAACGCCTTGTAATATACTGTGAAAGGAAAATCCGGATTTTGGGGATTGAAATTAAAAGAATGAATGATGCTAAGAATGAATTTGATATTTTTTATTTTATTATCTTTTATCACAGGCTGTGATTCGAAAAACTCATGGTCTTGTAGGGGTGACTGTGAAAATGGAGAAGGGATGAGGGTCTGGAAAGATAATGGAATAGAAAAAAGGACTTGGATCAATGGTAAATTGAATGGGCAGGGATTTCAATATTTTGGCCGGACTTCTGATTTTGCAGGAGATACATATGAAGGTGAATTTAAGGATGACCTATACTATGGTTATGGAATTTATTATGATAAAAGCGAAGACGCAAAATATAAAGGACAATGGAAAAATGGGAAATCAGAAGGTAAAGGTATTGTAATATGAGGAGACAAATCGAAATTTCCTGGTAGGTACTATGATGGAGAATGGAAAGATGGGTTAATGCACGGTTTTGGAACAAAATTTTGGGGTAAAGCTGAAACAGATGAATATACAAACAATAAATATATTGGTGAATGGAAAAATAACGAAATGGATGGAATGGGTAAATATGAATGGGCAGACGGAAGCTATTACGAAGGACCATGGAAAAAGGGATAACATCATGGAGAAGGTATTTATGTCTTTTCAGATGGAGAAGTTTTTAAAGGGATATGGGAAAACGGATATTGTGAAGAACTTGCTAAAAAACTCGGACTAGAATAATGTAAAATCCATATGAAACTTATACTAAAGAAGAAGTTAGCAATTCGGTTGTATTTGATTGTTGTTCCTGTCAGACGAACAGATTGTCACCCTATTGTGCTATGTAAATATATCTACTCAATAAGAAACAAATATGAAAAAAAGACCCAAAATTAAGTTAGCACTTACTACACCTGATAAAATGTTTGAGGCCGCAGGTTGGATCAGCGTATGGCTTATTTGGGTTTTGATACTGATACACTATTCCGGCTTGCCGGATACCATACCAATTCATTATAATGCAGCCGGACAGCCTGACGGATTCGGAGGAAAGGTAAATATTCTGATTTTACCGGTTATTTCAACAGTTCTCTTTATCGGATTAACCATTCTGAACCGGTATCCTCACATTTTTAATTTTCCTGTAAACATTACTGAAAATAATGCGTTACAGCAGTACACTAATGCAACACGGATTATCAGGTATCTGAAGCTGATTCTTGTTTTGATCTTTGGTTTTATCACCTTCCGGACAATTCAATATGCAAATGGGCAGGCGGACGGACTTGGAACCGGATTTTTACCTTTAATGTTAGGATTCATTTTTATTCCGTTGGTCTATTTTATCGTGCAGTCGTTCTTAAAAAAATAAAAATATGACTGTTGATATCTGTATGAAATAATCGATTATCTTCGTAAAACGGATGATAGGGGGCGAAACGGATGGTGTTATCGAAAACACACGGTCTACGTATCAGAAAAATATAATAAAACCATAAAATGATGAAATTTGCTGGTGTAAGATTATTGGTGAAGGACTTTAAAAAATGTTTTAAGTTTTATACCGAGCAGCTTGGCCTGGAACCTGTGTGGGGAGACGAAAATAGTGTATATGCCAGTTTTAAGGTAGCGGATGGTATCGAAGGCTTGGCCCTGTTTGTTTCCGATTTTATGGCTCCTGCTGTTGGTAATGAAGACAAGCTTCAACCATCGGGATACCGGGAAAAATTAATGGTATCTTTTGAGGTGGCTGATGTTGATGAAGCTTATCAATCATTCCTGGCAAAAGGGATCAATTTTATCAATCAGCCAATAGATATGCCAGATTGGGGAATGCGTGTGGTTTATTTACGTGATCCGGAAGAAAACCTGATAGAATTGTATACTCCCCTGGCAGCAAAATAATATGGACATAAATGTGAAACCTGTATTATTCATATTGTCAGGATTACCGGCTTCCGGAAAATCAACCTTATCAAAACTCATTGCAAAGGCATATAATGCGGTATATTTGAGGATTGATACTGTGGAACAGGCGTTGCGGGATCTATGCAATGTTGACGTGCAGGGCGAAGGTTACAGGTTATCATACAGAATTGCAGGTGATAATCTGAAACTGGGCCATAACGTGGTGGCGGATTCGTGTAATCCGATAACGCTTACACGCAGGGAATGGGTAGACGTGGCTGATAAAAATGGAGCAGGGTATATCCATATAGAGATCAGGTGTTCGGATAAAGAAGAACATAAAGAGCGGGTCCGGACAAGGAAATCCGAATTGGAAGGTTTGAAACTGCCGACATGGGAAGAGGTGGAAAGCCGGGAATATCATCAGTGGGAAAATGAGAGAATTATTATTGATACCGCCCACCAATCCGTTGAAGAGAGTTTTAACGAATTAAACGATAAGATAAAACGGTATTTGACGAAAGGATAATTTCACCTGAAAGAGGAGGAAAGTTGTTCTTCAAAAAACAAGAGTCAGGATTGAAACAGATAATATTGAATTCCTTTGTATAGAGTTGAAAAAGTAAGCATATCGGCCTGATCGGAAAAATCAGGAATGAACCATATGGAAAATAACCGACATTTGAAGATCCGGACGGTCATGGAATTTGTCGGGAACAGGAAAATATAGTAGATTGAAGATGTTTGAAAAATTATCATATAGGCCGGTTGAGGAATCTGATTTCGAGGAAATATGTAGGTTCCCGAAAAATTCAGAGGAATTATTTTTTATGTTTCCAAAGGCAGAATTCCCGTTGACCGTAGATCAGTTAAAAGTTACGGTTGGGAGTAGATTTGATTCCACCGTGATTTTATACAATGAAGAAATAACCGGATTTGCGAATTTTTATGAAGTGAAAGAAAAAGAATTCTGTTCGATAGGGAATGTAATTGTTCATCCGGATTTTCGCCATAAAGGAATCGGTGAATTTTTGATCACTACCATGGAGCACATTGGAGCGGAAAAATATCAGGTGCATGAATCTCATCTTTCCTGTTTCAATACAAATACCAAAGGGATTTTGTTGTATTCGAAATTAGGATACCAACCTTACGAAATAGAAAAATGGTTGAATAAAGAGAACGGATTATTAGCATTGATCAAATTGAAAAGAAAGGTATAGATACCGGTCGATTTTTGAAGTAATTATATCTGATTCAAATTTATAGGTTACCTGTTCAACCCAATATTTTATAGGAATCAATGAAGACGTGAACAGTATTAACCATAAGGATAGATTTATCAGCCTTTACAAAAAGGCATCAATTTTGTTTATGAGTATATCGAAATAAGAATAAAAGATAAATATGAAGAAGAAAATAATGATATTTCTTTTTGACGGATTTTCCGATTGGGAGATCGCCTATCTCACACCTGAAATCAGAAAAAATAAGACTTTTGACCTGGTTTACTTTTCTTATGATGGAAATCCGGTCTTTTCTATGGGAGGATTACGTGTCATGCCGGACATTTCGTTGAAGGATATTCATCCGGAAGAAGTGGAAATGTTGATTCTCCCGGGAGGAACAGCATGGGAAGAAGGGGAGAATGATTTTATGGACGCTCTTGTGAAAGATCTGTTGGCAGAAGGAAAAACAGTAGCAGCTATATGCGCAGCTACTGCTTATCTTGGAAAAAAAGGCTATTTAAATGACCGGAAACATACCAGTAATGATTTATACTACCTGAAAGGAATAGCTCCGGAATATTCAGGAGAAAAAGATTATGTAAATGACCTGGCTGTTACCGGTAGGAATATCATAACTGCCAAAGGTATTGCCCCGATTGAGTTCGCCAGGGAAATATTCGCAAAGTTAGAACTGTATCAAGATAATGATCTTGAAAAATGGTTCCAGCTTTTTAAGAATGGAATCTGGAGCGAATAAAAATTAAGAAAGGGAAAATGCTGGATAATTACAGAAATGTTGATGAGTACATTGCGGGAGAACGGCTGGAAGTTCAGGAGATATTGAGGCAAATCCGTGCAGTCATCAAAGAAATTGTACCTGAAGCGGAGGAAAGTATTACATATGGAATGCCTGCATATAAACTGAATAAAAAACCGTTGGTGTATTTTGCATCATTCAGGAATCATATCGGTTTTTATGCTACACCTAGCGGTCATTCCGAGTTTTCCAGGGAACTCTCCCGATACAAGCAGGGAAAAGGATCGGTTCAATTTCCGTTAAACGAGCCGGTACCATTGGATCTGATAAAGCGGATGGTGAAGTTCAGGAAAGATGAAATAGCCATGAACATTACTGTTCACTCGCCGTAATGATTATCTATGGCGTATTTAGCTCCGCTGAGCCCTTCGGGGTTCATCTGACCTTAAAAATTAAATTATAAACAGATGAAATTAAAATACATAAATAAAGACAATTATTATGTGAGGTTTTGCTATCTGAAAGTAAAAAAGACTTATATTTGAGCGTTTTCAACTGTTCTCTATGTTTTCCGACACAAGTTACAATCTGGTAGCTTGTTTCAGTTTATGGGTAATTTATTTAAACGGCATTTAGTATGAAAAAAATTAAATGTATTTTACTGCTTTTGGCCATCTTATCTGTAAGATCATATGGTGATATTATTTTGACAGAGCCGCAATCATTTGAAATTTGCATCAATATCAAAGGTCTGGATGATTATCCGGATATCGCATTAATAGGATTTCGCGATTGTATGGCTCTTTGGTCTAATTCGAAAAAAGCCTATGTCGTTGATCCGAATACATGTTTAGGGCTCAGTAAATCATGCCCTCTCACACTTTATGCAGTGAAAAAAAGCTATCTTGAGAAAAAGAAGGATGTTAACGATATAGATTTGAAGAAGGATAAAAATGTGATAAAATCCAGTATAACCATCGATATGAACGATTTTAACATCGATAGATCGAGTGTTAAGAGTATGGATGTAAATTTTAATATTGCCGGATTTGACAAAACATCTATGGTACTGTATAAGGCATCACAGGTCATCCAATACAAAGATGGACGCCCTGACTCCGTTGAATCTTTTGAATATGAAGGTGATTTATCGAAACTGAGAAAGAAATTCTGACATTGTACGGTATGAAAAAGATAGAATGTACCTTATTGATCATTTTAGCATTTTTGACTGCTAATTCATATGGTGATATTATTTTTACTGAATATCCACAAGCAAAAATACGTGTGAGGATTACCAATCTGAGTGATTTTCCTGATATTGTTTTAGTCGGTTGTAGTGATTGTATGGCAGTTTCCAAGTCTAAGAGGGCTTACGTCGTTCAGCCGGACTCATGTCTGGAGGTTCATAAAGCATGTCCGCTCACAATTTATGCCGTGAAAAAAGATTACTTTGAAAAAAAGAACCTGAAAAAAATAAAATGGGAAAAAGACCAACACGTGATCAGTTCCAACCTGACCGTGAGCGCAAAGACTTTTGATACTACATCACTGCCGATTCATACAGTGGAACTGGATTTTAACATAGCAGGATTTAATGATTCCATTATGATATTGTATCAAACGAAGCGTGTGAATAAATTCAATGATGGGAGAAATACGGTCAGACATTTTGATTACGAGGGTGATCTGTCGAAATTACGGAAAAATTTTGATTGATGCATTTGGGTAGGAATTTTCGGATTGCGCCTTTTATCACGTTGTACTCTTTTACCCATCTGGTGGTAGATGCTGCTTGTGCATATTTATTATTAGGAGTGTTGACATTAAATGATCACATCATTTTGAGTTTGTTGCTTTATAATGCCATCGCATTTGTTTTACAGGCTCCGTTCGGCTTGATGATCGATAAAGTATTAAGCCCTAAACTGTCGGCGATTTTGGGCGTAGTATTGATCGCTGCCTCATATTTGTTTTGGAATACCATTTTTATTGCATTGATCATGGTGAGTATCGGAAACGCTTTATACCATGTTGGTGGAGGAAGCCTGGTGCTGTCGCTAAAAGATAAAAAAGCCACATTTTCCGGAATATATATAGCTCCTGGAGGTATAGGACTGGCATTAGGATCTTTTTTATCCATCTCTCAATTAAATGTAGGGCTTTTGTTCTTTCCATCAATACTGGTCGTTCTCGGTTTATTGTTATGTTTTGTTGCTACGCCTGGGTTCATCCGTGTCAATAAGACGAAGGGTATTTCCAATGGTGGAATTTTGATGATCCTCCTGATCATGATGATTATTGCCATACGTTCATTGATCGGCCTGTCTGTTGAATTTCCATGGAAAGAAAACCAGTTCCTGTATATATGGCTTATTTCAGCAATAGCACTGGGTAAGGTATTTGGTGGAATTCTGTCCGATAAATATGGGTTGATGAAGACCGGGGTTGGAGGTTTGCTGATCTCAATGCCGCTTCTTGCTTTTTTCCCATCAATACCTGTTCTCGGGATTCTGGGAGCTTTTTTATTCAATTTTACCATGCCCGTTACATTAATAGCGATTTGGAATATACTTCCCCAATACAAGGGCTTATCGTTCGGATTGACCACAGTCGCCCTTTTTATCGGTTCGATACCGGTAATTATAGGCCGGGATTCGTGGTTAAATAATAACTGGGTGGTTTTCTTTTTTATCTTCCTGGCCTCTGTGATATTATTTACAGTATTGCGTTTCGTAAAAACATTAAATAGGTAAAATGGAGTATGAATGGTTGTTTTTGAAGAGTCTGTTATTGACTATACTAATCGAAATATTGGTCATTTCTATATATTTTCGATGTATAATTCATCTGAAAGAAACTGGGATTTCCAGATTACTGATGACAGGATTCATTGCCAGTTTTGCCACACTGCCTTATTTATGGTTCGTACTTCCTAACTATATAGACCAGAAAATATGGTATGTGGTCATTGGGGAATCTTTTGCCGTTCTGATGGAGGCAGTGATCATCGGCGTGATATTGAGGGTTAAATTGATCCACTCATTTTTGTGTTCTATAATTTGTAATGCCGCATCATTTTTAACCGGTTTACTGATAAGTTGGCCATGAAAAACAGTCCGGCTTGCGGGAAGAAATACATCAATTAAACAATCTGGATTTTTGATGACAAAATCAATGAAAATAAGTATGCACAGAAGGGATATACTATTTCCGGGAAAAGCTATTTCCTTTGAGATGTGCTGGATCAGATGACATTTATTAATGCTATACAGTCCTATACAATAGGATAAAAGATTTCATCAAATATAGTGAAAGGTGAGAGCAATTGTAGAAAGTTTACTTTCGAAAAATTGCCGAACCGCATCCTGTATTCTACAAATATAGAGAAAACCGAGGGCAGAGTGTCGAACTTGTTCGTAAACTTTGCCGAGGCGCGTCCTATATTATTCAAATATTAAGGATAAATACCTTATTTTTACAGATAGTTTAACATCGTAAAATTAGTACTGCCTTTTTATTTCCCTGAACATCAGGGATAACATGATTTCCTCTTTCCGGATAGACCTGGTCTGAGAGTGTTTGTGGCAGATCTATTAAAAATAATCAGTAATTATAACAAGTCAGGTAAATATGAAGCAAGGAGAGTTTACAGAGTATTTCAATGATGGTAAGACGGTGAAGCATATATCCAACTATCATCAGGGAAATAAACACGGGATGCAAAAATCTTTTTACACCGATGGCGGACTGGAGAAAGAGAAAGAATATGACAACGGCGTAGAGCATGGCATAGAACGTGGTTATGAATATAAAACGGGCTTACTGCTCAAGGAGCATAACTATGTGAATGGTAAACAACATGGCCCCCAGATGTGTTATATGAACAGCAACGTCGGTAATTTTATTGAGCGTAGCCATTATGATAACGGGATACTTCATGGCGCATTTTCACAGGTATTTGTCAATGGCGATGTGTTGCGGCGTAAAGGCATGTATGTCCACGGGAAAAAA
Source organism: Bacteroidales bacterium (assembly GCA_031275285.1). Classification (NCBI taxonomy): domain Bacteria; kingdom Pseudomonadati; phylum Bacteroidota; class Bacteroidia; order Bacteroidales; species Bacteroidales bacterium. The sequence continues at coordinate 17,184 of JAISOY010000074.1, forward strand.
GATGGACTTTGGATAGAAAATAATAAAGAGGGCAGGACCCTGAATGAGATCATATACAGTGACCATGAAACCCGTAGGGAAGTAAAGGTATTTTTCAATAATGGCAAATCGGTGGAATCGATAGATAATTATGTTGATGATAAAAAACATGGGTTGAGCAGGATCTTTTATTTTTCTACAGGTAACCTGAAGACCGAATATACCTATGTGAGCAATAAACGTCACGGGGAGTACCGCCATTATAATGAGGATGGAAGCCTGCGGGAAGAAGGGTTGTATGAAAATGACTCGATCGTGAGAAAATAGATACAGGTTTTTGTCCCTGTCTGGTCCGGTTCATTGATTATGTTCCGGATTTCAGTCAGTTGACAGGAATTAGTATTCATCATTAAAAGTTATATTATGGCAAGACCAAGAACAAAAGAACAGTTGATATCAGCAAGTGAAGAAAATTTCAGTAAATTATTTTCTCTGATTGATTCTATGACTGAAGAGGAACAGGAAAAAATCTTTTCTTTTGAAGACCGGGATAAAAACATCCGTGATGTCCTGGTGCATCTTTATGAATGGCACCGGTTATTATTGAACTGGATCCGATCCAATCAGGCCGGAATTAAAGTTAATTTTTTACCGGATCCATACAATTGGAAAACATATCCCCAGATGAATGTTGAATTTTGGAAGAAACACCAGAAAACATCTTTAGCGGATGCTTTGGCGCTACTGAAAGAAAGCCATGCTGAGACAATGAAAATCCTAGGGTCTTTTTCCGATGAACAACTATTTACCAGCAAATATTACCCCTGGACAGGAACTACAAGCTTAGGTAGTTATGGCGTTTCGGCAACTTCAAGTCATTATGATTGGGCTATGAAGAAGATTAAAGCCCATAAGAAAAGCCTGGTTAAATAATCAGTAGGTATTTTTGTTGATTTATTAGCCTGCAATCATAACGATAAAAGATGAAAATCCGTGAGATCATGAATTTTCATCTTTTATCGTTATGACTTTACAAACAATTTTATGCTATATTTGCTAACGGGTGAGAGATAACTTCCGCAATTTTCACTGTAAATTACAATGACTTTTGATCAGAAAAAATATTGAGTGCGTATTATAAAAATGACGGGAATCCGATTTAGGAAAGAAAAAATATCTATTCAAAAAATAGGTAAACAGAGGTTTTGGATAGGGGTTATTGCCGGTTTTTTTTCTGCCGTTCTGATATCTTTGTTTTCCAGCTATGTCAGGGAAGCTTTTCGGGTAATGACAGGTACATCACCTGATTTATTGATATTAGAAGGACACGAGCTAAATTTTTTTAATTTCTTTTTTTCAGTATTATCTACAGTATTGGGGCTTTCCATTGCTATCTGGATATGGATGAGCCATCGGGCAAGTGGAAAGAAAACGAACCATATTTATCAGTTACTTTCACAAACAAATGCATTCGTAATTTTTTGGGTAATTATCATGTTGGTCGCCCGTGTAGGTTCCATTATATCATTACTTTTATTCAGTTCGGCAGGTTATGATGATCATTTAAATTTATATGAAGAATACCGGATCATTTTCATTCTTATTCCGGTGGTGGTTTTTATGCAGAACTGGCTATCTGTCAGGCATGTCTACCGTGCCGGGAAATGGATATTCCTTTCGTTCCTTTTCTGTGTTTTGACCGCATGTATACTTCGGTTAACTACAACAGTTGACCAGGAAATTGTTAATAAAGCTTACCATGGAAGATATAAATCCGATTATCAATATATTGAAGAAGTAATCAGTGATGCTGGAATCAATTACGGAATAAAGTTTGACACAAAAACAACGGAAACATTGAAAAAATGGAATTCTGAAAGTTCCGTTAAACAGGTGATGAACGTAAAATCGGCTTTTTCAAATAATAAACAGGTATCCCTGGATACAATCATCCTTCAGAAGATCATCATCAAGAATTATAAGCAAGGCCGTTATATTTTCAATAAAAGGAATTCAATGGAGAATTGGTATTATGCATTACCAACAGATATTTTAAAACAATTGGCCTTTTTTGATATTGAATCTGATCAAACAAAGGAACTTTTTGCCGTTTTAAAAGAACAGATCGATTTAGTGAATACACAAGTACCTAATTGGGAAGAGAAAAAATATACATATACGGAAGTGAGAAGATATTTCGGAGCAAGGCATGATATCCCGGAAATAGCGATAAGGCAATTAAGATCAGTAAGAGACAGCCTGGTGAAAAATGAGGAATATTTCCACTTCACGAAAGATTTACCTGAGATAAAAAATGAAAGAATAAGTGGGGATAAAAACATACTTGACGACGGACAATAAAGGTTTTATTTTATACCCATCTGGAAGATGATGATATTTTAGACTGATTGATCTCAGTCCCCGTTTTTCATGGCTTTGACAAGGAGTAAAATAATGAAAGGCCATCGGAACACCCGATGGCCTTTGTTATCTGTATTAGGAAAATTTTGAATGCTACATCATTCCACCCATTCCGCCCATTCCCGGGTTAGGCATGGCGGGTGCTTTTTCCTCTTCTTTTTCGGCCAGTACGCATTCGGTAGTCAGGAACATACCTGCAATAGATGCAGCATTTTCCAAAGCTACGCGTGCAACTTTAGTCGGGTCGATAACACCGGCAGCATGCATGTTTTCATAAACATCCGTGCGGGCATTATAACCGAAATCACCTTTGCCTTCACGTACTTTTTGTACGATAACAGCACCGTCCAGACCGGCATTTTCAACGATTTGACGCAACGGCTCTTCCAATGCACGACGTACAATAGCGATACCGGTTGTCTCATCATCATTATCGCCTTTCATTTTTTCTAAAGACTGGATGGCGCGGATATAAGCTACACCACCACCAGGGATGATACCTTCTTCAACTGCAGCGCGGGTAGCACTTAAAGCATCATTTACACGGTCTTTCTTTTCTTTCATTTCAACTTCGGTAGCAGCTCCGATATAAAGAACTGCAACACCACCGGCTAATTTTGCCAGACGTTCCTGAAGTTTTTCTTTATCATAGTCAGATGTGGTATTCTCCATCTGAGCTTTGATTTGTGCGATACGGGCATCGATCTGTGCTTTTTCACCAGCACCGTTTACAATAGTGGTATTGTCTTTGTTGATGCTGATTTTTTCTGCACTACCCAACATATCAATGGTCGCGTTTTCCAGCTTCAATCCTTTTTCTTCGGTAATTACGGTACCACCGGTAAGGATAGCGATGTCCTCAAGCATTTCTTTACGACGGTCGCCAAATCCAGGAGCTTTAACAGCAGCAATACGTAATGATCCCCTTAACTTGTTGACAACCAAAGTAGCGATGGCTTCTCCATCAACATCTTCAGCGATGATCAACAAAGGTTTACCTGTTTGTACGGCAGCTTCCAGAATAGGAAGGAACTCCTTCATAGTAGAGATCTTCTTATCATGGATCAATATCAGGGGATTTTCCAGCGTACATTCCATTTTTTCAGTATCGGTTACAAAATACGGGGAAATATATCCGCGATCGAATTGCATACCTTCTACTACGTCTACGTATGTATCTGATACTTTGGCTTCTTCAACAGTGATTACTCCTTCTTTTTTTACTTTACCCATTGCTTCGGCTATCAGTTTGCCGATTTCAGGATCGTTATTAGCAGAAATGCTGGCTACCTGTTCTACTTTTTTCAGGTCATCACCTACTTCCTGGGATTGTGATTTCAGGTTTTCAGTTACCTTGATAACGGCTTTATCGATACCGCGTTTCAGATCCATGGGATTAGCACCTGCAGTTACATTTTTTAATCCTACTGTAACCAGGGATTGAGCAAGCACTGTGGCTGTAGTGGTTCCATCTCCTGCATCATCATTGGTTTTGGAAGCAACTTCCTTTACCATTTGTGCACCGAGGTTTTCAATTTTGTTGGATAACTCGATTTCTTTGGCAACAGTAACACCGTCTTTAGTAACCTGCGGAGCACCGAATTTTTTATCGATAACAACATTACGGCCTTTAGGACCTAAGGTTACTTTTACAGCATTTGCCAATTGATCAACGCCTTTTTTTAAAGCGTCACGGGCTTCAATATTGAATTTAATTTCTTTTGCCATGTTATTATTTAATTATTAGTTGATTACGTTGATTAAATAAAATTAGATTACCGCTAAAATGTCCGATTGTCTCATCATAAGATAATCAACACCATCTACGTTTAATTCGCTTCCGGCGTATTTTCCATAGAGAACAACATCACCTACTTTTACTTGCATTTCTTCATCTTTTGTTCCGGGACCGACTGCAACTACAGTACCTTTTTGTGGTTTTTCTTTTGCAGTGTCGGGAATAATAAGTCCGCTTGCAGTTTTTGACTCAGCTTCCATCGGCTGTACAAGTACTCTGTCCGATAATGGTTTGATTTTAACACTTGTCATGTTTTTTATGGTTTTTTAAGTTAAACAATCGAATTTTTTGAACAAAATGTAACACATACTGTGCCAAATCCAATTTGACACTTATTCAGATTTTTTTTCTGCCATTTTTTCACCGGATAATGGCAATATGGCATAAGCAATGTGGATATAATCACCATTTGTAAAATCTTAATAGGACAAGATAAAAAAACCGGCAGATTACTATCTGCCGGTTTTTTATTTATATGTTAATCTTAAGGTTGATCTTGAGTCTCTGCTCCTTCTACAGGAGGTGTTGTCACCGGCATAGTAGTCGGAAAAGATGGTATGGTGGCAGGGTCTACTGCATTTTCAATTTGTGAATCCAAAATAGACCTTTCTACGTTTTCCTGATTAGAAGGAATTAAAAATGCTGCAAACAAGCATAAGACAACAAGCGCACTGGCCAGGGTCCATGTGGCTTTTTCCAGGAAATCAGCTGTTTTACGTACTCCCATGATTTGATTGGACGACGAAAAGTTGGCTGCAAGGCCACCTCCTTTCGAATTTTGAACCAATACGATCAATGACAGGAAAACACAAACAATTAAAATTAAAATGGAAATAAGGGTATACATAGAATATTTTTATAATATTAAGTTCTCGTTTTTAACCGATCAATTTGGGCTGCAAAGTAAATATGTTTTTCCGGATATTTCAAAATTAATTGCTCATAAATTTTAATAGCCTTCTGGATATGCCCTTGACTGACGTATATATCGGCCAGGGTTTCAGTGGCAATATCCGGAGTATCTTCTATGCTGTCAGACAGATTTACCTTATAATCCGTATCGGAAGGTATAATTTTAGGATTTTTTTTCAGGAATTGATCAATCAGGTCATTACTTTCATTATCCATACTACTTTCGCAGGATACCTCGGCAATAGTGTCTTTTTCTTTTTGCTCCTGTAGGTCTTTCAGGATTTTGTCGGCAAGGTTGATTTTCTCATTTGACTCTCCCACACCGGAAACATTAATAGTATCTTTTGTTTGTTTTTTTTGTTTATCTGTTCGTACCATACCGATTTCTTCCATCTGCTGTTGAATAATGGCCAGTAACTCGGCGTTACTCATGGTCACTTCTTCAGCCGGAGTAGGAATATGGTCATCCTTTTGTTCCTTAGTTTCAGGCAATGCGGAAGTTTCAGCCAGGTCTTTGGTGCCATTGTCGGATAATAATAATGTCGCCTGATCAGCTGATCCGTTGAGATAATAATACAATATTCTACGGTCACGGACATTCATAGATGACTGGTGCAACTGGCCGGAGAAACGGTCATCATTGCTCTTTTTCAATCCCTGTAAATACAACAGATGTACAGTGTGGAAGTAAGGATATTGATCCGTTAATTGACGGAGATCCTCAACTGATGATACAGTTTTGTCCGGATTACGAACCAGAAACATTAATTCATCTTTTGTCATCGGTCTTATCTGTTAGTTTCCTAATTCAGAAATAAATTTCACTCTCATCAACCGTATATCCTCTTCGGAATAATCATCTTCACCCAATGCTTTTAAAGCATCTTCGATTGATTCCGTTTCGGCCTCTTCTTTAAAATATTGGTATATTTCGTCTCTGCGGTCTTCATCCAATACCTGGTTGATGTAATAATCCAGGTTCAGTTTGGTGCCCGAATTAACAATAGCTTCTATTTCAGTCAACAATTCAGGTATATCCAGGTTTTTGGCTTCACAGATATCTTCAAGTGCAATTTTCCTGTCAATGGCTTGGATGATATATACTTTCAAGCCGGATTTATTGACAACGGATTTCACCACCATATCCTGGGGACGAATGATCTCTTTCTCTTCAACGTAAGCTTTGATGACATCCACGAATTCTTTTCCGTAGCGCTGGGCTTTTCCGGCACCTACGCCTGAAATGTTTTGCATTTCATTCATGTTGATCGGATACTGGATACACATATCTTCAAGTGAAGTATCCTGGAAAATCACAAAAGGAGGCAGATTTTTTTGCTTGGATATTTTCTTCCGGAGATCTTTTAATATTTTGAACAACTCATCGTCGACCGTACTGCTTTTCCCTGCCAAATTGACAGCGATATCGTCATCGTCTTCATTATATTCATGGTCCTGGGATAACATGATGGAATAGGGCTCCTCAAGAAAATCACGTCCTTTGGCTGTTAATTTCAGCAAACCATAATTTTCGATTTCCTTTTGTATCAGGCCTGCTACCAATGCCTGCCGCAATACCATATTCCAGAAACGGGCATCTTTTTCATCACCGGAGCCGAACATTTCCAGCTTATGGTGCTTATAACTCTTCATAGCACTGTCAGCATGTCCGCTCAGAAAATTAGCCACATGTTCCGCCTTGAATTTTTCCTGTAATTCGATAATTGCATTCAAGGCCATGACCACATATTGTTCTCCCTCGAACTGGGATTTCGGGTGGCGGCAATTATCACAGGTTTCACAGTTTTCTTCCATATAAGTTTCACCGAAATAATGTAACAACAATTTACGACGACATAAAGCAGATTCAGCATAAGCTACGGTTTCAAGCAGGAGTTGTTTGCCAATTTCCTGTTCGGCAACTGGTTTTCCCTGCATGAATTTTTCCAGCTTCTGGATGTCTTTGTAACTATAGAACGCCACACAATTCCCTTCTCCACCGTCTCTTCCGGCACGACCGGTTTCCTGGTAATATCCTTCAAGGCTTTTGGGAATATCATAGTGGATAACATAGCGGACATCCGGTTTGTCAATGCCCATTCCGAAAGCAATGGTAGCAACAATAACATCCACTTCTTCCATCAGGAATTTGTCTTGATTACCCGAACGGGTAGCTGCGTCCATGCCTGCATGATAAGGTAGTGCTTTGATGCCGTTGACCTGCAATTGCTCTGCCAATTCTTCCACTTTCTTCCGGCTCAGGCAATAAATAATTCCTGATTTACCCGAATTATTTTTAATGTATTTAATGATTTCTTTTTCCGTATTGACTTTCGGACGAACTTCATAATATAAATTAGGACGGTTAAATGATGCTTTAAATATTTGAGCATCCAACATTCCCAGATTCTTTTGGATATCATGCTGTACTTTGGGGGTTGCTGTAGCCGTAAGCGCCATAATCGGAGCTTCTCCTATTTCAGAAATAATAGGACGTATACGGCGGTATTCGGGACGAAAATCATGCCCCCATTCAGAGATGCAATGCGCTTCATCTATAGCATAGAAAGAGATGGTCAATTGCTTTAAAAATTGTATGTTCTCTTCTTTGGTAAGGGATTCGGGTGCTACATATAATAATTTGGTTTTACCACTTAATATATCTTCTTTTACCTTGGTAATCTGTGCTTTATTTAGCGATGAGTTCATGAAATGAGCTACACCGTCTTCCGACATGAAGTTCCGCATGGTATCCACCTGATTTTTCATCAGGGCGATGAGCGGAGATATAATGATGGCTGTCCCCTCCAACATCAATGCCGGCAATTGATAACAAAGTGATTTTCCTCCCCCCGTAGGCATTAAAACAAAAGTATTCTTACCGTCAAGTACATGACGGATAATTGCTTCCTGATTGCCCTTAAAAGTAGAGAATCCAAAATACTTTTTTAAATTTTCACTAATGGGGCTTTTTACTTCTTTTGCCATTTATAACCTTGATCTATTGGTATTAATTGTCTTTATTACTATGATTCGATAAACATTCCTTTCCAAAGATAGTACCACCATTACCCTGATGCAATTTTGTCCGTAGAATAAAAGCTGATACCACTTTGTTTCTATTCAATAAATTTGAATTACTTTTGCAAGCTAAAGTTACAAAAAAAATCAATGCCGCAAAAAAAAAAATAACTTGTTGTATTGCAACAAAATATTTATATTTCTATTTCGGGTCGCAAATCTAGAATATTTTAGTGATTCTTAATATGGGTTTTTGATAATCTGAGACATTTTTTTTCAAAAGTAACTTTTTATTGGAAGTAAAAAATAGGTAATTAACTGTAATTCTGCATTTTGATATATGGCGAAAAATTCATCCGGTGAAATGTCGTTTTTGGAGCATCTGGAAGAACTCCGTTGGCATATTGTCCGTTCCGCAATTGCAATTGTCGTATTTGCTATTATCGCATTCATTTTCAGTCGTTTTCTTTTTGATCACATTCTACTGGCACCAAAACACAGTGATTTTATCACTAATCGGTTAATGTGTCAATTGGGTGAATATATGAATATAGCGTCTTTATGTATCAATTCTAAAAACCTGATCATACAGAACATCAATATGGCCGGACAGTTTTCAGCCACCATTATGGTGTCATTGATTGCAGGTATTATTGTTTCCGTGCCTTACATTGTATGGGAGATGTGGCGGTTTATTTCCCCGGCATTGTATGACAAAGAACGTCAGCATGCTCAGGGATCGGTCTGGGCAGTATCATTCTTATTCTTGGTAGGGGCCGCTTTCGGTTATTTTATTATTGTCCCGCTTTCGGTTCATTTTCTGGGCGGATGGGAAACCAGTGAGGAAATCATCAATCAGATAGCGCTAAATTCTTATTTTTCTACGGTAGCGTATATTCCCTTATCTACAGGTGTGATATTCGAACTACCTATACTCATGATTTTTCTGACCAGAGTCGGAGTGATAACTCCCGATTTTTTAAAGAAATACCGGAGGCATGCCTATGTAGTGTTATTGATCATTTCAGCAGTAATTACTCCTCCGGATGTTTTCAGTCAGATATTAGTGGTACTTCCCTTAGTATTATTGTATGAGATGAGTATTGTCATGACCAAACGGACATACCGGAAACACCAGCAAACACTTAAAGATATAGAATCAGAATCTCAACAATAATTTGCTTGGATCTTTATGAAAATATCTTTGGAACTGGTTCCCCGGGATAAACAGTACATACAGGAGCATGCTGCATTTGTGGAAAAAGAAATCCCGCAAGTTTCAGCCGTTAACTTTCCCGATTTATTGCGTTTTGATATCCGTTCATGGGATGCTTGTTGCATGTTGGCTGATTCTTCACTGGAGAAGATCGCGCATATCCGGGCCATCGATTTTAACAAGCATCATCCTTTTCCGTTGGCCGATTTTCTTAATGAAAATCAGATTCAGAAAGTATTAGTGATAGAAGGTGATAAACCTCAGGATATGAAGCACAAAATACATCCGACTTCCAGCCTTGAACTAATCAGGAAGTTGCGTAAAGAAACCAACGGAATAAAAATATATGCTGCCTTCGATCCATACAGGAACAATATCCGTTACGAAATGGAATACTTAATGCAAAAGGCAGATGCCGGTGCAGAGGGTTTTTTTTCACAACCTTTCTTTGATTTGCGCTTACTGGAGATCTATTCCGAATACATGACCGGAATGGATGTGTTCTGGGGGATCAGTCCGGTAGTTACCGAAAAGTCAAGGTTGTACTGGGAAACGCGTAACAGTGCCGTATTTCCGAAGTCTTTTGAACCAACCATGGAATGGAATGTCGGCTTTGGAAAAAAAGTGATTGAATTCTGTAAGAAACATGATTTCAATTTATATTTAATGCCCATTAAGATAGATTTGATCGATTATCTGAAACGTTTGTTTGATTAATTTCACGGAAATGGACAGGAAAGACTTGGAGCTGATGTTACCAGTGGGTTCTTGGGAGTCCCTGGCTGCAGCATTGCAAACCGGTTGCGACGCGATATATTTCGGTGTAGCCGGATTGAATATGCGCGCTCAGTCATCAGCCAATTTTTCACTGGAGGATCTGGCAAAGATTGTGGAAACCTGTCGTACTCATTCCATAAAAACATACCTGACACTTAATACGGTTGTTTACGATGAAGATATTCCGGCGATGCAGGATACTATTCATGCTGCTAAACTCCACGGAATCGATGCCGTCATAGCATCCGACTTGTCGGTGATTTTGTATGCCAGGCAAGTAGGAGTGGAGGTACATGCTTCGACACAGCTGAATATCAGTAACCGGCAGGCATTACGATTTTTTGCACAATATTGTGATGTAATGGTGTTGGCCCGAGAATTAAACCTGGAACAGGTATCTGAAATCAGTAGGTATATCGAAAAAGAAAAAATAACAGGACCTTCCGGAAAGCTTGTGGAGATTGAGATGTTTTGTCATGGCGCATTGTGTATGGCCGTATCCGGAAAATGTTACCTGAGCCTTCATGAATACAATCGTTCGGCCAACCGTGGTAGTTGCGTGCAGGTATGCCGACGTTCCTATTCGGCATTGGATAATGAAACCGGGCATCAACTGGCGGTGGATAATCCTTATATTATGTCCCCCAAAGACCTGTGTACGATTTCTTTCCTTGATCAAATGATCGAGGCCGGAGTCCGGGTTTTTAAAGTGGAGGGGCGTGCACGTGGACCGGAATATGTGAAAATTGTCGGACAATGTTATAGTGAAGCATTGAAAGCATATACCGAAGGGAATTTTCAGGATGTCGATAAAAAACAATGGCTGGAAAAGCTTGGGACAGTGTTCAACCGCGGTTTCTGGGATGGTTATTATCTGGGAAAGAGTATGGGCGAACTGACCGATGCGCATGGATCTAAAGCCACCAGAAGAAAGGAGTATATCGCATTATGCAACAATTACTTTTCAAAAATCGGTGTAGGTGAATTCCTGATGCAATCAGGGACACTTTCCGTGGGAGATCATATTCTGATCATTGGCAATACTACCGGGGTGGTTGAGATGGAAGTGCAGGAGATCAGGGTAGATATGAAACCGGTGAAGCAAACAGTAAAAGGTGAGGTATTCTCAATGCCGGTAACACAGCCCATCCGACGTTCAGACAAAATTTATATCTGGAAAGAAGAAAGATAGCCTGTTCATATAGCTTAATTATGAATCAAGGGGTAAAATACTTGTTTTTATTTTTACTAATTGTCCCGAAGGGACTGAATGTAAATAACCGTGAGTAAAACTCACGGAAAACGCAGAACTCAACCGACCTGTCCCTAAAAGGGGCGAATTTTGTGTTCATATTATTCGCCCCTTTTAGGGACGCCGTAACATATTGTCCGTTTTTCCACGGGTTGCACCCGTGGTTATTCATATTGAAGTCTTTCAGACCTCCTTGATTCATATTAATTACATAACAGAATCATCATAGGAAAAATATCTGATCCGGGACTCATTCGGCCTCTACAAACATATCTTCAAAGTTGATCGTTATTTTTTTAAATTTGGAAATGAAGATCATTCCTAATGCTCCATCTTCATCTTGTTGTACACTATGTGCACTTTCCGTAGCCACAAAGATATCCGGCCAGTCAAATGCCGTATTCCCTATTTTCAGGGATATAGAGGGTATCCGGTATCCGGAAATATTTCTGTAGCCGCAGAATCCGCCTCTCCGGACTTCTTCTTTGGTTCCTTTCCCTTCTACCTCTTCCTGGTGTTTCAGGAAATAAGGCTGGTATAATTCTCCGTCAGCATCTCCTGTATCAAAATGGAACATAAGTCTTTCATCGCCCGAAAAGGCTTTGAGGTAGGGCTGGTTGTTTTCGATCAACAAATTTCTTCCTGTTTTGGGCAGAGGAGTCCGGCTCTTCGGAAACAGTATTTTTCCCTGATCAGGAAAAATCTGCACTTCTCCCACTCTTTTAATAAAGTCAAGCCCTAATATGGCATCTATTTGATAAATGGAATCTATATCAGGAGTATTATCTGATACGAATATCATCGGATTTTTGAAAATGATGTCCCCGACCATCAGGCTGTCAATGGTGCCGGTTTTCCCGGTACAGACCTCTACGCCTGTAATGGGAATAGAATCACGGACGATACGTACTCCTGCTTCCCGGGCAAAGCGTTCTGAAATAAAAGTGCTGCTGGCGCCGGTATCGAAGATGAATGAGCGTGTTTTTCCGTTGATGGTAACAGGTACAAACATCAACCGCCCTTTGCCTGCTTCTTTAATTGTAAGAGGTATTTCCGTGTCTTTATCGGGCCGGACAATTTCAGGTTTTTGTTCATTACGCAATTCTCCATACATCTCGGCCAAGGCAATATGATTCGAAAATATAGGAACCGTTTTAAGAAAATGATTGATATAATCCGCACTTTGGGAATAATATCCGGAATCCCCTATTATTTTTCCTTTCATTAACACCAGATTGGAAATATTCTCGAAACTAAGGTCGTGCTGATAATACATAAGTAATGAATCCAGCAATTGTGAAGCTCTTTCCTGTTGATTAAAGGATAGGCTCAACAGTGTCTCTGCCAGTAAACTGAGCGTTAGGGACTGGATATTGTTTTTTTCTTTCACAAATATTTCTTCCAGAGTAAACCAGTCATTTTTGTTGATCAAATCACCTATTTTTTGGTCTGCTTCCTGTGCGGTTAGACAGTCAACAGCCAATAACAGGGATATTCCTAAAAAAAGTTGTTTCAATTCCATGTTGTTTGATACGGTTAATGGATCAAAAATAAACAAAATATCTTTTTCGATGATGATTGTTATTTGGATTCAGTCATGCGTTTATTGAGGTTTTCTGAGTATTCGGATAATATTAGGATTGAGATGCATTGGAAAAATAGGCTTCCGGATAAATGATTAAAACCTGTAATAAGCATCTTCCTGCTTTTTTATTTTCTGCAAAAAATGTACTTTTACGGCTTCAAAAATTTAAATTATGGCTTTAAAAGACATTTTGGTTATTTCCGGGCAAGGCGGCTTGTTCAAATATATTTCGCAAAGCAGGAATAATGTAATCGTAGAAAATATAGCAGATAAGAAACGTTCAAATGTTCCGTCAACAGCTAAGATCAGCATGTTGGACGATATTGCCGTTTTTACCGAATCCGAAGATTTACCTTTACGTACCGTATTCGGAAAAATTCAGGCAAAAGAGAGTGGAGGTACTGCCATTTCCCATAAATCGACCGATCAGGAATTAAAAAAGTATTTTGGAGAGATACTCCCTGATTATGATAGGGATAGGGTTTATCTATCGGATATCCGGAAAATATTGATGTGGTACAATATTTTACAGGAAAACGGGTATACTGATTTTGAAAAAGCCGAAGAGACACAGGAAACCGATCTACCCGTAAATGAAGATAATGCCGTTGAAGAAAACGGTTGATCCATCTATAAGAGTTTAAATAAAACCATAATACCTAATCAATAAAATGAAAGAGTCAATAGCCATATTAACAGGAGGCGGCCCGGCACCAGGGATGAATACAGTTGTCGGTAGCGTGGCCAAAGTATTTTTGCAAAAAGGATACCGTGTTATCGGTCTTCATGGGGGATACAGCGGGTTATTCAATCCTCAGCCGCGTACTGTTGAAATCGATTTTACCTATGCGGATAATATTTTTAACCGTGGAGGTTCATCAGTGATCATGAGCCGTTTCAAACCAACGGACAAAAATTTTGCCGAAGATTTTAACCTGAAATTCTTTAAGGATAACAATATCAAACTTCTGGTAACTGTAGGCGGAGACGATACCGCATCCACGGCTAATCGTGTAGCCAAGTTCCTGGAAGAAAAGAACTATCCGATTTCCAATATCCATGTTCCCAAGACCATTGATAATGATCTTCCGTTGCCTGACTGCAGGCCTACTTTCGGATACCATTCTGCCAAAGCACAGGGTACTGTTACCGGATCTATCATTTATGAAGATGCCCGTACCAGTGAAAACTGGTTTGTCGTTTCTGCCATGGGACGTTCGGCCGGACACCTCGCTTTCGGTATCGGGGCTGCCTGTCATTATCCGATGATCATTATCCCGGAAATGTTCAATAAAGCTGAGATCACGGTTGAAAAGATATGTAACCTGATCATTTCTTCTATCGTTAAACGTAAGATCATGGGTATAAAATACGGATGTGCCATGGTTTCGGAAGGAGTATTCCATGCATTGAGTGATGAAGAAATAAAAAATTCAGGGATCAATTTCACCTATGATGACCATGGGCATCCTGAATTAGGGAAGATCTCCAAAGCTGCTATTTTCAGCCAGTTGGTCGATGCTAAATTAGCTAAATTAGGCATCAAGGTAAAAACCCGTCCGGTGGAAATCGGATACGATGTCCGGTGTTTCGATCCGATCGCATACGACCGTATGTATTGTTCTTTATTGGGATTTGGCGTACATAAATTGTTTAGCGAAAATGTTACCGGATGTATGGTATATGTAGACGGTGCTGGTGATGTATATCCTTTGTTCCTGAAAGATCTTCAGGATCCGACTACCGGAAAAATCCCGCCACGGCTGGTAGATATTGAAAGTCAGCGGGTACATTCTGTAATTGAGAATGTATTGCATTATATCACCCCGGAAGATTATGAAGCAGCTAAAGCTTACCTGAAAAAACCGGAGGACTACGATTTTTATAAAATCCTGAACTGGTAAATCCCGGTGATTGAAATAAATGCTTATGAGTGGTCGGAAGAAATTCTGATCACTCTTTTTTGTTTTGGAAAAGACTTTCCGGTCACGGACTGTTTACGGTAATCTACAGGAATAGTTCAAATGAAGTGTCGGCAGAAGATGGCCGGATCATAGGCCTGTCCAAAAAGCTATTTTTAGAGCGGAACGGCGAAGCCCTCACAGAAGTAATTACAAATTACTTTCAGTGAACTCGTAAACTCGGTTCCGCTTAATGCTATCTAATTATATTACAGATATTAGCGTTCGGCTTAATTTGCAATTAACTTCGTTGAGAAGGGCTGCGCTAAGTTGACTTCGTCGAGCTAAAGGTTAAGCCGTTGTTTTGTACTTTTAAGCCCTATCTATCATAATTTTACCGTCAAAATTTCTCCCTGTTTGATCGTTTTTTTCAGGATATTCCCTTTGGTGTTGGTCACCAATACTTCCAATTTATTTCCTTTACGGTTGATCTGGATATCAAAAACACTTCCAAAAGCCTGTACGGATTTTAAATTCATATATTCCCATTGGTCAGGCATGTGTGGTGTCATTTCAAAGGAACGAAGTCCGGTAGGACGTATCCCGAACAGGCCTTCAGTATAAATACGGCAGTATAATCCGCTTTCGGCTGATAAATGCCGCTGTGAACCCTCCGGCCAGGCTTCGATGGCGTAAGGGACATGCTCACCCAGTAAGCGTCGGTTAGAGTATTTGTCCAGATAGTCAAGGCCTTTTTCCGTAGCTCCGGCGGCGAAAACACCCCGTAAGGCATATAATGTTGACCTGTCCCAGAATGTTTCGGTTCCGGCCTGCGTCAATAGCCCGTCATCAGTCCAGAGGCGCGGGGAAAAAAGCGCATCGATGGTGCCTTTTGAACGGTCGTAAATGCCGACGGTCAGCGGGATGCATATCCATGAACGAAGAATATCGTTTCCGTCATAATAACGGTAAGTCTGGAACCCTTCCACCTCGTATCCGAAATACTTTTCAATAGCTTTCCGCATGGCAGCAGCTTCAGCTTTGTACTGATTCAGTTGCTTGGCCGGTTTTCCGATGTCTTTTCCAAGGCAGGCGGCAGAGACCAGGGCATCATAATACAAACTCGATGTACATAAATTAGCCTTTCCGGAAGGAAACCGGTTTTCCAGTTCATCGGAATCGGAAGCCACTACTCCTTCAGGGGTCAGTTTTCTTTTACAAAACTCCAGGCACCATTCGATCAGCGGCCATAATTCCTCGGCTTCGGTTTTGCTTCCACGTGCCAGCGCATAACGGGCGGCTCCGTATGCAATCATAGCCCCGTCACCACGGTCTCCGGCACCGTGCCAGGTACCAACTCCCTCAGAAATGATCGAACTGGGAATCGGCTTGTATGCATCATTCATAAAACGGGCGAAATGCTTGAAAGAATTCAACGCCGATTCATTGCCTGTGGTATAACCTAAAAATGGGAAAAACGGATTGATATATTCCGCCTGGTCATTGGCCCATAGCGCAGCATAATAGGATTCACCGCCGGGCCCATGCATCAATCCTCCTTTGGTGGCATAGATGCTTTCCGATCCGCGAAGTTTAGCAAAAGCAAACATCCTGTTCAGCACCGGATCAGGAGTTTCCAGAACCAGCTTGGACCAGAGTTCGTTTACAAGGGACTTACGGCTGGCAAGTTCCCGGTCAAAATTGAATGAAGGCAACGGCTCATTTGACTTTCTCGCAGAAAAAGAGACCGTAAATTCCAATTCTTTCCCCGGGCCCAATATCTGGAATCCTTTATGCGAACTACTGACCTCTATGGTATACTCACCATAAATACCGGTTGCTTTGTTGGTAGAATATGCAATGTCCACATCGGGAAGTTCGAAATTCAGATCCCTGTTTCCGGTATTCCGGAAAATATACTTTTCAAAATACGCGGCTTGGGAGGTCGATGGATAAAGTATCCGGGTCAGTTGCAATTGATTATTCAACCGGCTTTCGACCGTCATTACTCCATCCAGGGATATCTTTTCTACCTTTTCATTACGGAGAGTTGTGTTATTCACCAGAATCAGGTCCAGCATATCTACCGCGAACCTACGGTTCAGATGGCTTCTTGTCTCATTGGGTTCAAATCTCAACATAGGCCAGAGAATGCTGCGATTCAGTGTGAATGCCCCTTGCTCATCCACACCATACCTTAGTACCACCGAGAGTTGTTTTCCACTCATTTCAATATGGTCACTGTGGGGTATACGCTGGTCGATGATCCATGTAATGCTCCCGTAATCGGTAAGTTTCCAACGATTTTGTTCCTGGGCATGGACACCCAGGCTCATGATGATCCCTAAAGCAAATAATAATTTTTTCATATCACAATCAATTAGTCAATATTGAATATAGTATCATATTTCAGTTTCTGTAAGTAAGAAACCCTGTTGTTGCACAAATGTTCAAAATATAAAAACGAAGGGTAAAGATATGATATTTATTGAATCGTTATAAAATTCGATTAGTGTTTTCTTCTATTGCTTTACAGGGTTATTGTAATAATTACGAATTAATTGAGGATCTATTCTTTGTTTTATGAATTGATATTTTAATGGTTTATTTATTCGTGCTATATGTATGCTTAATAAATATATTCATTGGAAGATTCTATGGGAATACGTTAATTTTCCGCAATGAAAATAAAATGTTATTTTTACCTCATACTTATTAATACAAATTAGATGAATCGGCTAAATACTTTTTTTATTATTTTTCTACTATTGGGTTGTATAACCATAGATGCCAAGGTACCGGCCACCCGGAAAATACAGTTGAATGAAGATTGGTGGTTTCTGCGTGGTGATATCGGTAATATTTGGGAAGCTGTACGACCGGCAGCGGCAGGTTCGCCTGAAAAGGTGCCTTTGTGGACCAAAGTAACTTTACCACACTGCTTTAACGCAGAAGATGCTGTTGATCCGGATGTGAATTATTATCAGGGGCCGGGTTGGTATAAGACCCATCTTGAGATCAGTAATCCATATCCTAAAGGAAGGATACTGCTAGAATTTGAAGGGGCCGGACAAAAAACTGAAGTGTACGTCTATATGACCAAAGTCGGGAGCCATGTCGGAGGATATGACGAATGGAGTGTGGATATTACCGAAGCGGTAGAGAAATTCATGCAGGATGAAGCTGCTGTAAAACGCTTCAAGGGAAAAATCCCTCTTTCTATACGTTGCGACAATTCCCGTGATGCCGAGATGATCCCTTCCGACTTATCGGATTTTAATTTATACGGGGGGATTTATCGTTACCTGAATCTGGTTTATCTGCCTGCCATCTCCTTTGAAGATGTGTTCATTGATGCATCTGTCGATAATAAAGGAAAACAGGGGACAGTGGCAGTGAATATCAAGCTTTATGATCCTACCGGGATCAGGAATGCCACGGCCGATGTAAGTATCCTTGATCCTAAAAACCGGGAAATCGCCAGGGCTACCGTTACTGTTGACGGGAAGGAAGATATGATTAATTTATTGAATAAATCCGTAAAGAAACCGGATGTCTGGTCTCCGGAAGTTCCTGATTTATATACCTGCCATTTGACATTAAAGTCGGATGCAGGAGAGGTAACAGTCATTGAAAAATTCGGTTTCCGGCATTTTGAGTTTATTGAACACGGACCTTTTATGCTGAACGGAAAAAGGTGCTTGTTGCGTGGAACCCATCGTCATGAAGATCATGCCGGGGTAGCAGCTGCTATGACAGCTCCGATGATCCGTCAGGAGATGAAAATGATGAAAGATATGGGGGTAAATTTTATCCGCCTGGGACATTACCAGCAGTCACGGATCGTATTGGAACAATGTGATAGCCTGGGCATACTCGTATGGGAAGAAATACCCTGGTGTCGCGGAGGGTTGGGTGGTCCGGAATACCAGGCACAGGCCAAAAGGATGTTGACCAATATGATCCTGCAACACCGGAATCATCCGTCAGTGCTTATCTGGGGGATAGGGAATGAAAACGACTGGCCCAATGATTTTCCGGAATTCAGCAAGGAAAAAATACGTGTTTTCATGAAAGAATTGCATGATCTTTCCCATCAGTTGGATGATACACGATTCACAGCTATCCGTCGTTGTGATTTCTGCAAGGATATTGTCGATGTATATTCGCCTTCTATCTGGGCCGGATGGTACCGGGGGCAGATCACGGATTATAAACGGGTATCATATAGTGAAATGCAAAATGTCAAACATTTCCTACATGTTGAATGGGGTGGTGACAGCCATGCCAGGCGTCATGCTGAGGATCCGTACCGTAACCTCGATGCAATACAGACAGGTGAAGGAGCCGATGAACGTGCCGGGGATGCTTCCTTATACGGGGGGAGTGCCCGAGCTTCAAAAGACGGCGAATGGAGCGAATCCTATATATGCAATATGATCGACTGGCATTTGAAAGAACAGGAGAATATGCCCTGGCTCACAGGTGCGGCTTATTGGCCGTTCAAGGATTTTTCCACGCCGGTACGCCCTGAGAACCCTGTGCCCTACATGAACCAGAAAGGAGTTGTGGAACGGGATCTCACACCTAAGGAAAGCTATTATGTGTTTCAGTCTTATTGGACAAGCAAGCCTATGATCCATATTTATGGGCATACATGGCCGGTTCGCTGGGGTAGTAGCGGTGATACTAAAGATATCAAGGTATATTCTAACTGTCAGGAAGTTGAGTTGTTTGTGAATGGAAAAAGCTACGGCAGGAAAAAACGTAATAGCCAGGATTTTCCGGCAGCCGGTCTTTGCTGGGATATCCCGTTTGTTGCAGGAGAAAATCAAATACGTGCGGTCGGCC
The DNA here is from genome assembly GCA_031275285.1 of Bacteroidales bacterium. Classification (NCBI taxonomy): domain Bacteria; kingdom Pseudomonadati; phylum Bacteroidota; class Bacteroidia; order Bacteroidales; species Bacteroidales bacterium. The sequence continues at coordinate 36,897 of JAISOY010000074.1, forward strand.
ATAAAGGTAAGGAAACTGTAACGGATGAGATCAGTTTCGTCTATCAGACAGAGAAATGGGGCACTCCTTCCCAATTGAAGGTCTCTACTACCCCGGCGGATAACGACGATATTTGGGTAGAAGCAGAACTGATCGATGAACAAGGGGTATTATGTCTCGATAATCGCAATTATATTGAGTTTCAATTGGCCGGTGACGGAAAATTGATAGATAATATGGGAACTTCGACAGGATCCCGAAAAGTGCAGGCATATAACGGACGTGCAAAGATCCGGGTGAAACAAAATGGCAGCAAGGAAAATGTAGTTGCAATTAAGTCAGAAGGGGTTCAAACACAACTGGTCCGTTTGGGTAAGTAATGGGATACATTTGGTGGATCTTTTTGAAATATTGGTGAAGATGAAAACAAAAGTCTTGATTTTTTGGATATTTTTTCTTTTTCCGGGGCTTATTCAGGCACAGGTTGACTGGCGATCCATCACTACCGTGAATGATGTCTGTACAGCGTTCCCCGAACAGGTCAAATCACTTTTTGAAGCCATTGACCTGGACCATTCCGGACTGAAAGATGTGAAATAGGCATATCATTCCGGAAATCTGGTACTGGCCTCTGACCGGTTGATGATGTACTATTCAAAATCTGACCGTGTGATTCCCGGAAAGGATTTGCCGCCGGCTTCTGATCAACCCCATCCTGTTGCTGATACAATTTTACAGGATATCTATTCATTTCAGGGGGTAAAAGGAAAGGTTCCCCGGCTTCCGGACGGACATCTGGATTGGGATCATCGTGGACCTCAAAATGATGTAGAGTGGGCATGGGCAATGAACCGTCATTATCCCGTTCAGGATCTTGTTGACGCCTATTTTAAAACGGGGTATGTGAAATATATCCCATATATCGATGAATTTGTCAGAAGCTGGATCATCAAGAGCTGGCCTTACCCTGCAAAATCAAGTCGAACAGCCATGTGGCGGGGACTGGAAGTCAGTTTTCGTGTAAAAACATGGGCGAAAGTATTTTATGATCTGTGGAATACGGAAATGATCACTCCGGCTACCCGTTTGCTCATACTTATCAGTTTGCCCCAGCATGCCCATTATGCGCGTAATTTTCATGCCGGAGGAAACTGGTTGACGATGGAGATCTCCGGATTGGCGACAGTAGCCAGTGCCTGGCCTGAGTTCAGGGATGCACCCGGATGGATGGAATATTCGATGAACACCATGGTTGCCAGTATGAAAGAACAGGTTTATCCGGATGGCGTCCAGAACGAATTATCATCTTCATACCATAATGTGGCATTATCGAATTTCAGCCAGTTTGCTGATATCTGTAAAAGAGCAGGTGTTCCTATGCCTGAATATTATACCCGTACACTGGTGGATATGTGGAACTACCTGGGATGGACCATTCGTCCCAATGGGACCGGATTGTTAAATAATGATTCGGATCTGAACTTCAACCGAGAAAAAGTACTTCGTGCAGCCGAGAAATATAATAGTCTGGAGTGGAAGTATATTGCATCAAACGGAAAAGAGGGTACAATGCCGCTCAGTGGCGCTTCCTGCGTTTTTCCATGGGCAGGCCACCTGATTTCCCGAAGTGGCTTCGATCCTGATGCACATTGGCTGTTCTTTGATATGGGGCCATGGGGTACCGGGCACCAGCATAATGATAAATTACATATTTCCGTATCGGCCTACGGTCGCGATTTATTGGTAGACGCAGGACGATTTGCCTATAATGGCACTGTTGCGGATAAATTCAGAAAGTATGCATTAGGCTCACAGGGACATAATGTAGTTCTGGTGGATGGTAAAGGGCAAGCTCCGGGGCCTAGGAAAACAGAAACGCCGCTCAATGAAGATCATTATTTTACCGGGCCGGATTTTGACTATGGTAGCGAATCCATGAATACTTTTGCAGGACTGGAAGGCAGATTTTCCCACACCCGTTCGGTACTTTATGTCAAAGGAAAATTCTGGGTGGTAGCTGATTATCTGAAAACAAACCGCCCGAGAGATATTGATGTACTTTGGCATTGGCACCCGGAATGTAAGGTCGGCACAGGAAAAGACGGTTCTGTATATACCATGAATGGATATGGAAACCTGAAAATAATACCAGTAGGTGTGGAAAACTGGAACCCGGAACAGGTGAAAGGGCAGGAAATACCGGATATACAAGGATGGTACAGTCGTACTTACAATACCTATGAACCTAATTTTACAACGGTTTATTCGAAAGAAATCGATAGGGATGCTGTCTTTGTATGGATCTTATGGCCGTTTGAGAAAGAAATACCCGAACTGAAAACATCCGTCTTTTCAAAAAATGCTGATGGGGTTACAGTTAAGATAGCAAATCCTGCAGAAAAAGATGCTTGGGATGTGTATATCCCATTTCTGAACAAACGAGGAGTAAAAATTACTCATGCAAAAAAGTAAGAGAAAATTATAGCGTTATAAAAAAGAGTTTAATCTATAAGTATATGTCGGAAACTCGTTTGTATTATTTCACTCTTCTTTGCCTTGATGCAAAGAAGCAAAAATCAAGGCTTACGGCAGTCTTGGCTAAAAATCCTCTGTTCCGGGCAAAACAAAATAATTATCTGCGATGAGATCGCTGACGCTAAGTTCGCTGTCGCTCAAACAGATTTTGTTTTTGATGCCCTTCACTTCGGATTTTCTTAACGCCGACTGCCGTGGGCCAATCCCGGTATACTTGAGATATCATTTTAATATAGACTAATTTATATCTAGTACTCATGAGGAATATTCTATCTTTATCTTTGGTGATATGTCTGATATGCCTGGTTCCTTGCCGGGCACAATGGAAGGGAAAACCGGTTGATTTCATCAATGGGAAATTACAGGTATCTCCCAATAAACGTTTTATACAGCATAAAAACGGAGTCCCTTTCTTTTACCTTGGCGATACAGCGTGGGAGTTATTCCACAGGCTGGACAGGGAAGAAGTTGATATATATATGACAGACAGGGCAAATAAAGGATATACTGTGATACAGGCGGTTGCCATAGCGGAACTGGACGGTCATAAAGTGCCTAATGCTTATGGGCATCTGCCGTTTGAACAGGATCCGGCGAAACCACTTGTCAAGGAAGGGCCGGACAATGATTACTGGGATCATGTAGATTATGTCGTTGATAAAGCCAATCAAATGGGAATGTACATTGGTTTACTTCCCACCTGGGGGCGTTACTGGCATGATGAAAAACCTTTGTTCCGGCCGGAAAATGCCTTTGTATATGGTGAATTTTTAGGGAAAAGGTATAAAGACAAACAAGTGATCTGGATATTGGGAGGTGACCGTACTGTGGACAATGACCGTCATCGTGAAACGATCAGATCCATGGCTCGTGGTATCAAAAAAGGAGACGGGGGGACACACCTGGTTACTTTTCATCCCCGGGGAAGCCGGGGATCTGCAGAATCTTTCCACAATGAAGAATGGCTTGATTTTAACATGCGGCAGAATGGCCACAATACCGAATATTCCAATAACTACAGTAAAACATTGGATGATTATAACAGGAAGCCGGAAAAACCAGTGTTGGATGGAGAACCTCTGTACGAAGACCATCCGTTGTCTTTCAATGCACCCCGTTTAGGTCATTCTGTAGCTGTAGATGTCCGGAGGGCCCTTTATTGGAATTTATTCGACGGTACTTTCGGACATACTTACGGCCATCATTCCGTTTGGCAGATGTATGACCCCGGGAAAAAACGAGCTCCTGTGAACCAGCCGTTGATGCCATGGAAAGAAGCCATACAGCAACCCGGTGCGGAACAGATGATGTATGGCCGGTTATTGATGGAATCAAGGCCGTTTTTGACAAGGATACCTGATCCTTCTATCATTGTTACCGGTGAAGTAGCTACTTCTATCCCCGGAGAAGGACGTTATCGTTTCGTCGCTACCAGGGATGTTTCGGGAACCTATGCGATGGTATATGTTCCGGTAGGCCGTGAATTTAAAGTCCGAACAGATGTAATCAAAGGTAAGGAAATAAAGGCCTGGTGGTTTAATCCCCGTAACGGAAAGTCTACTAAAATTGCAACTTTCAATAATGATGGCCGGCCACGTACCTTTATTTCTCCTGATAAAGGAGAATTAACAGACTGGGTGCTGGTACTGGATGATACTGCTTATAAATATCCGGCACCAGGGAGTCCGAAGAAATAAAAGGGATGTTATTCCTTATTCGGGGTAATCTTGGCAATACCTCCTGTTACAATAAATTTCATGGCATCTTTTGGAGGAATATCCAGCGGGGTGATATTTTCGGCGGGAACGATGAATAGTTCTCCTGAAAAGTTGTATGAATGAGGGAAATATACCGCGACTTTTCCTTTCAGGTTCAGTTCGGAAAGATCATCCTGGGTAATAAAGCCCATTTTTTCCATATCGGCAGATCTGTTAACCTTCACGAGAACCGGATGGGTGAATTTTCTTTCTTTTCCTACGAAGGCAGAGAAAAAATCCTTGATACTAGTATAAATCGTCTGTAAAAGAGGAGCCTGGTTCAGCAAACGTGTCATCTGTTTTTTGATAGGCTGGGCAATTACAGTTTGTCCGACAAACCCCAATAGGGTAATGATCAATAAAATGGCTACCAATCCAAGTCCCGGGATATAGATGCCAAAAAGGTTTTGTATGGTGGTATGTAATAACCCGTCAATAAAACCAAATAAAGTATAAATAATAAACAGGGTAATCCCTAATGGAGCAATGTACAGCAAACCCTGGAGAAAATAGTTGATCAACTGGCGTAGTACTTTGCGTTGTTTTGTTTTTGTCTCTGTCATTTTTGTAAATTTAAAGTTGATGGGTTGGTCAATCTGTTTTTTGATCGGAGGAGTGCAACAAATGTTTTTTTATTCTTTGCATTACATCTCCTTCAAATATTTCTTTCGAATTTCTCGGAAAACCAATGGTTATCGGAATATAATACATATGTGCTTTTATCGGTTCCGGAATATCCATGGTACGCAAACGCACAGCATCTTTTTCTGTGGTCAGCAATAATTTTTCCGGAACATTTAAACCCTGCCATTTTTCAGTAATATCCCGGATATCTTTTTCTGTATAGGAGTGATGGTCCGGATATGTCATCACATGCATATTTCCCGTATAAGAACTGATGTGGATTTCCAAAGGTTTTGGCGCTGCGATACCGGTAACCAATAATACAGCATATTTTCCGGAAGTAGTAATTCGATTACCGGGATATATTGGTTGAGGAAGTCCGTATGTGATATTTGTGAAATAAATTTCTTTGGGGCTTATTTGAGAATAATGATGCTTGATGACAAATTGTTCTTCCTCCGAAATTTTCGGCGGGGATTTGGTAACGATCATTATATCCGCCCTCTTGGCAGAACTAGCCCATTCCCGCATTCGTCCTCCGGGAAGCATGTCGTCCCGGTATAACGGACGGTGATAATCGGTCAATAAAAAAGACAGTGTAGGGATTATTTTCCTGTATTGAAAAGCGTCATCCAACAGGATGATCTGTAATCCGGGGTGTATTTCCTTCAATTTTTTTATTCCTTCAACCCTGTTTGCGTCAACAGCTACAGGTATATGAGGATATTTTCGCTTTATCTGGCAAGGTTCGTCCCCTATATCAAGAGAAGTAGAGTTGATGTCGGCCAGAACAAATCCTTTTGTTTTTCGCTTATACCCGCGACTAAGTACAGCTACCTTATATTCTTCCGATAACAGTTGGATCAGGTATTCTACATGTGGAGTTTTCCCGGTTCCGCCGACAGTAATATTTCCGACACTGATCACACAAATATCCGTGTAACATGTTGCCGGTATCAGTTTCCAGTCATATAGCTTATTACGCAAATAAGTAATTCCCCCATAGAGCAAGGAAAACGGAAAAAGTAATATACGTAGAAATATCATTGTTATCTGGTATAATAAAGGATCACATTAACAACCATTATTCGCTTTTCGCCTATTTATAAATTTTTAATTTATTCAAAGCCCGTTGATATGCCTGGGCATTACGGTTGTGTTGTTCAAGAGTTCGGGCAAAACTATGGTAACCGGATAAGTCATCTTTGGCACAGAAATACAGGTAATCGCTTTTTTGATAATCCAGTACGGCATCCAGTGATGCGATAGACGGGATGCAAATCGGTCCCGGGGGCAATCCTTTATACTTATAAGTATTATAAGGAGAATCGATTTCTTTATGCTTGTTCAATACCCGTTTGATCATGAAATCTCCGGCGGCAAACTTTACAGTAGGGTCGGCTTGTAGTAACATCCCCTTTTGTATACGGTTGATATATACTCCTGCCATGGTCGGTTTTTCACTGTTCATCTGTGTTTCCTCCTCGATGATGGAGGCAAGGATACTCACTTCTGTCGGGGTCATGTTTATCTCACGCGCTTTTTTCTTCCGGCTGTCATTCCAGAAACGGGTATGTTCTTTTTCCATGCGTTCCATAAAACCCTGTGCAGAAGTATTCCAAAAGAATTCGTATGTATTCGGAATAAAGAGACTCAATACCGTTTGAGGGTTGAGTTTGTACTTAAGCAGGTAAACACTGTCGGAAAGCAATGTAACAATATCCGTTGAATCAGCTTCGATATTTTCAGATACCACTCCCGCTAACTGAGTTCCTAGACGGATATTATTGAATGTCACTTTTACGGGAATTTGCCTTCCTGAGCGAAGCATCCTTACCAGGTTGATGTTATTCATACCATCCGTTAACCGGTAACGACCGGCTTTTAACGTGTTCGGGTAATTCATTTTTTCTGCGACGCAGCGAAATGACCTCATATCCTGGAGACCGGTCTCAGAAAGCAGGATACATACATCATCATAAGTGGATCCGGTAGGGATAAAGAAAAAAGGTGAGTCTTCATTAACGGTCAGGTTCGGTTTATAGACACGCTGGTATACGGTATATCCGAAAATTCCTACAGTGATCAGTAAAACTAATAATGCAGTAAAAAGTATTTTTGAAGAACGTTTTTTTAAAAAAGCCATATTCTTAACAATTATTTTATGACAAAATTATACAGAATTACCAAAAAAAACAGATTTTTGCATGAGTTTTGTTCTATATAATAAAATAGGATGAGGCTGGAGCTATAATATGTGTAATAAAAAATGATAATCATTGTTAAATGGATAAAATAAAAAGGATTGCTTTGGTAGCTCATGATAACAGAAAATTGGATCTGATAGAGTGGGTGAATTGGAATTGGGAGATATTGGTGAAGCACCGGCTGATTTGTACCGGAACAACGGGAAGATTAGTTGAAGAGGCCTTGTCTGAGAAAAAACAACAAAATAACAATACGCGTACTACTCACATCGTTAAACTAAAATCTGGTCCCTTAGGAGGCGATCAGCAAATGGGGGCGATGATTTCCGACGGCGATATTGATATTCTCATTTTTTTCTGGGATCCGATGCAACCTCAACCGCATGATGTAGATGTAAAGGCGTTGTCGCGTATTGCCGTATTATATAATGTGGTTACGGCGGATAACCGTGCTACAGCGGATTTTGTCATATCTTCACCTTTGTTTGAAGGCCATTATAAGCCCATTATCAAAGATTATGGCAGTTACATTAACCGGGAGCTGTAAATATGATCTTACCATCCAGGATATATGTTTTATGTGCGCTCGTATTCTTTTCCTGTGCGGGGGTATCAAACAGTGAGTTGACCCGTGCTAAGACCATTGCGCAGAGTAAAGAACAATTCGCGGCGAATCCGTTCGGTTTTGAAATAACAGTCGATAATTTTCAACATCACTATGGAAATATACTTAAACAGGAATATTATCTGATTACTAATCAGGAAAATGAACTTGCTGTTAAAATATACTGGTTCCATAAAGGAAAGACAGAAATACGTATTACTCAAACAGACAGATTGATGTCTGCAGATATTTATGATACTAAAATAAAACTTAAAAATGACATACATGTCGGATTGAGCAGGAAAGAATTTTTCTGGAAATTTACAGACTGGATGTATGACAGCGCTGATTCTTTGACCTTATTTTCCGCAGATGCCGGTTGCACTTTTACCTTTGTTTTTTCGAAAGATAAGCTTAAATCAATACATATTGAGAACAGGCAATCGCAATTGGACCGGCTTCGGCGAAACCTTATTTCAACAATTATATAAACATGGTACATTTTATTCAGGTCGGTTTTCTTTTGATTTGTTCTGTCTTTTCCTTATACGGACAAACAGATGCTCGTTCACAAAAAATTATGGATGAGGTGGTTGACAAATTTAAATCTTATGCTGGCGTACAAGTCGATTTTTCTTTAACCATAACAAATTTACAGGACAATTCCGAAGAGGAACAAAAAGGTAAAATTTGGCTTAAAAATGAAAAATATAAACTGGAGCTTCCTGACAATATCTTGTTTTTTGACGGAACAAAGCTTTATCAATATTATCCGGATGTTAATGAAGTAAATATTAACCAGCCTGACCTGGAAGAGGTTAATGATGACGAAGATATTCAGTTGCTTCATCCCCAAACGATTTTTAACTTGTCTTCAAAAAAGTTTAAAAGTAATTTGGTAAAAGAAAGTACACAATACAACCGGCCCGTTTATGAAATTGACCTGTATCCGGTACAGCTGAAAACTACCAAATATTCCCGCATCCGTTTATACATCGAAAGAAATAAATTACAAATTGTTTATTTAAAGGCATTTTTGAAGGATGGTACACAGTATACAATCACTTTTTCTCCATATAATGTGACGAATGCCTTACCCGATACTTTTTTTACTTTTGATAAATCAAAACATCCGGGGGTGGAAATCATAGATCTGACCCTTTAATCAGCTTGTTTGTGGAATGAGATGCCTTTTTGCCGAAACAAATATTTATTTAAGAAACGAATAGAAGTTGACTAAAAAAGATAAACAAAAATATATTTTATTTATTTTGTAATGAGAATGATTGAAATATATCGTTAATATCGAATAAAACATATAACTTTGCAGCGAAGAAATAAAAAAGTTCATCTGGAAATATACTGATTTGTATCGTATTTGTTGTTTTTTGAAATTAGACGTCAGTTTTTTTGTTTTATATTTGAAAAAAACGCTTTTACACCAGTTGGCATATAAAATGGTTTTTGTAGTTGGATGATAAACGAAGATCATATTTTGATGGTCAGTAAAAAGAAAATGCTAGATGTGCCTTGAAACAAAACTTTCAAAATTATCGAATCGAATTCTTTTTTCGGAAGTCTTATTTGAAATGCATGAGCTAAAGAATGGTATCCGTTTGATACATCAGCATACAGATTCGCCGGTAGCATATAGTGCATTAATGATCAATGCGGGGTCACGCGATGAATTGAATCATGAAATCGGAGCAGCTCATCTGGCGGAGCATTTAATTTTTAAGGAGACGCATAAGCGTAAAGCATATCATATCCTCAATCGACTTGAAAATGTGGGTGGGGATCTGAATGCTTATACGACCAAGGAAGATACATGTATTCATGCTGCTTTTCTCAATGAACATTATGCCCGGGCCCTTGAGTTATTCAGCGATATTGTGTTCGGCCATAAAATAACGAAAGATGCTTTCGACATAGAAAAGAAAGTAGTCTCGGATGAAATCAAGTCATATATGGATAACCCTTCCGAGATGATTTTTGATCATTTTGACGAACTTTTATTTTCCGGACATCCATTGGGTAATAGTACGTTAGGAACTATTCAGCAAATCAAAAAGATAAATATCCCATCAGTTGAACAATTCATATCCAGAAATTATATTCCCGGACAAATTGTTATATCATCGGTGGGTAATATACCTTTTAAACGGCTGGTGTATTTTGTTGAGAAATATATGTCTCATTATCCACCCGGTACAAAGGAGGTATCCCGTCAAGTTCCGGCCGTTGCACCTTCTTTTTCCGTATCCTGTAACAAGAAAAATCACCAGGTACATTGTATAATGGGAAGGACATGTGAAAGTTCCGACCGGAAGTTCCGGATAGCTATGACCATGTTGACCAACCTGTTGGGTGGCCCGGGAATGAATACCCGATTAAATATGTCGATGAGAGAGCGTAATGGCTGGGTTTATCATGTAGAGGCTTCCTACACACCTTATTCGGATGTGGGGGTATTCAACATTTATTTTGGAACCGACAAGATCTATCTGGATCAATGCTTATCGCAGGTCAAACGGGAGTTGGCCAAACTTAAGAATACATTGTTAAAGGATAGTCAGTTAAAAAAGTTGCAGCAACAGATCATCGGACAACTGGCGATCGGTTCGGATAACAGCGACGCTAGGATGTTGTCCAATGGGAAAAGCCTGCTCATGTATCATCATGTAGATAACCTGCAGGATATATGCAAGCAGATTATCGATATTGATGCCCGCTATCTGAATGATGTGGCTAACAGGGTATTCGATCACCTAAATATCTTGGTATATCAATAATTATGAAAGAAGCATTACAGGAATATATATATCACCATTTAGGGCCGGAAAGTGAATTATTGTCTGAACTTTATCGCCAAACGCACCTTCGTGTACTGTATCCGGAAATGGTATCCGGTCATGAGCAAGGACGTTTACTTAGTATGATCAGTCATATGGTACGACCTGAACGAATACTGGAAATCGGTACATTTACCGGTTATTCGGCCATTTGTTTGGCGGAAGGATTGCCACCTCAGGGACGTTTGTATACCATAGATAAGAATGACGAATTAAAAGAAATGTCGGATACTTTTTTTAGAAAAGCCGGGTTACAAGAGAAAATTGTTTCTTATATCGGAGATGCCCTTGAGATCATTCCCAGGATAGATGATTTATTTGACCTTGTTTTCATCGATGCTGCAAAAAAAGAATATCTGGAATATTATCATGCTGTATTCGATAAGGTCAAACAGGGTGGATATATCCTTGTAGATAATATATTGTGGTATAATAAAATATATGACCATCAGATTCAGGATGCCACTACGGAAAAACTGAGAATATTCAATGATTTTGTGCGTAAAGACGAGCGGGTAGAAAAAGCAATCATTGAAAACAGGGATGGGCTATTTATTTTACGTAAAAAATGAACAATTTACCTGTAATTATTGTTTTATGATAAATCTACCACATTAAACATCAATGATATAATATAGTGTAATCTTAGAATAAACCTAATCAATAACCTCTAAATAAATTAAGATCATGCCTAATTATTCCATTAAAGACCTTGAAAACCTTACGGGAATTCAAGCACATACAATAAGGATCTGGGAACAGAGATATAAACTTCTTTCTCCGGAACGGACGCCTACAAACATCCGGATATATTCTGATAAAGATTTACGGAAGTTACTCAGTGTGGCTTTATTGAACAATAATGGTTTGAAAATTTCCAAAATCGCTAAATTATCTGATACAGACGTCGCGGAAGCAGTGCTTCGGCTGGCTGAAAGTACCGATAGCAATCTCGAAAATCATATCAATACATTAAAGTTGATTATGATTGAAATGAATGAAGCCAAATTCGAAAAATTATTCAGCCATTTGGTGTTACAGATGGGCTTTGAAGAAACCATCATGCGGGTTTTTGTCCCATTTTTCAAAAGATTGGCCTATTTATGGCAAACCGAATCCGTATCCCTTATACAGATATATTTTATTTCTTCGTTGTTCAAGCAAAAACTATATGTTGCCATCGACGGGTTAACTACGGCAGAAGCTGTCGATAAAAAGACATTTATATTGTTTCTCCCTAAGACGGAATTTCTGGATAATAATTTGATTTTCTGTAATTATCTTTCGAGGAAAGCAGGTCACAAAGTATATTATTTTGGAGTCTCTTCTCCAGCAGATGAAATCATAGACTTGTTACAGAAAAATCCGGGATGTTACCTGATTTCAGTAGTCAGTATGGCACAGATCGATGTAACGGCCTATTATAATAAAATACTGGCAGCTTGTAACGATGGTCAGCAATTAGTTGTTTCAGGAAACCAGGCTAATATTATCAAAATTTCTGATCCCCGGTTCACTTATTTCGAAGATTTAGCCGATTACAAGAAAATGTTGGATAACCTGTAATTTGGTGATCTGGTATCGTTCTGGTATATTTGTAAAAAATCAGGATGAGGAATTGTTGATGTTTATGGGCTGGAAAAAATATATTTGGATCACAGCACTACTAGGTATGCTTACTGTCTGTGGCTATGTTTCAGCTCGTCCGATCAGTGTCAGTTTATATAACAATTCACAAATCCAGACAGTAGTAATAAGCGCCTATAACACTCCTCTGACGGTTTCCCAGAATAATGTCGATCAATATATCATTGCTGGTGGACAGGCTGTTTATGCTGCTTTATACGGGCAGAAAATAATCCTCAGTAATGAAAAAGGGGTCATTGGTTCTTATGATCGTTTAACTATCCGGGGAGATGATTCGTTATCTGTAGTTCGGCTGAAACCGGTGTCTCCTATGTCGGAATCACGTAATTTTGAGGATGTTATATGTCTTTATCCGGATAACGGGCGGCTCAGGTTGATCAACAGGGTGGAGGAGAACAGGTATATTTCCGGGGTAATTGAAGCAGAAACAGGTGCAGGACGTACGGAAGAGTTTTATAAAGCCAAAGCTGTTATTTGCCGTACATATCTGTATGGCCATATCCAGCGCCACGGATCTGAGAATTTCCACTTATGCGACGAAACACATTGCCAGGCCTATAAAGGGCAATGCCGTCATAGCGACCTGATACGTTCGGCAGTAAATGCAACCGGGGATATTATCCTTACAGATAAGGAAAATGCGAAACCCATACTGGCCACTTATCATTCCAATTGCGGGGGAGAAACGGAGTCTGCAAAGAATGCATGGCAAACCAATATGCCCTATTTGATCCCTGTTACTGATCCGCATTGTACGGAACTACCCAATGCCCGATGGCAAAAGACGATCTCCCTGGATGATTGGATCGCTTACTTAATAAAAAACGGTTTCAACCCGGATCCAAATGTAGTAACCGATTTTAGTTTTCAACAGGTACACCGGGTTCCGGACTATTCGGTAAATAATTTTTCATTGCCTGTAAAGCAGATACGGAATGATTGGCAGTTACGTTCTACTTTTTTTAATGTGTCGTTGCTGGATGGACAGGTTGTGCTTGACGGAAGAGGTTACGGGCACGGAGTGGGATTATGTCAGGAAGGGGCTATGGAGATGGGTAAAAAAGGGTATAAATATGACGAGATCATCAGTTTTTACTATAAGTATGTAAATCTGGTCCCGGTTTCAACCATACAGATTGAAATTCCCGATTTCTCTATGAGATAAACAGGATATTGTCATAAAACAATAAAAGCTGCCGATCGGCAGCTTTTATTGTTTTATTTATGGAGAGATTATCCGCGTATCGCTTTAATACCCGGTAATTCCTTTCCTTCCATATATTCAAGCATGGCACCACCACCGGTAGATACATAACTCACTTTATCAGCCAGTTTGTTTTTATTAATGGCTGCAACAGAATCCCCGCCGCCGATCAAAGAGAACGCACCGTTGGCAGTTGCTTTAGCGACAGCCTGTGCAATGGCGGATGTTCCTTTTGAGAATTTCTCAAATTCGAAAACACCCATCGGACCATTCCAGAGAACTGTTTTGGAATTGGCGATCACATCACTGAATGTTTTGATGGTTTCTTCTCCGATGTCTAATCCCATCCATCCGTCAGGTGTTTCATTTACCTTCGAAATTTTCGTATTGGCATTAGCATCAAAAGCATCAGCATTTAAAGCATCGGTAGGCAAATAAACATTGACACCTTTTTCCTTTGCTTTTTTCAGGATATCCAACGCCAGATCCAGCTTATCTTCTTCACACAATGACTTACCGATCTTTCCGCCTTGCGCCTTGATAAAGGTATAAGTCATACCTCCGCCAATGATCAGGTTTTGAACACGGTTCAACAGGTTTTCAATGATCAGTATTTTGTCGGAAACTTTAGCGCCACCCATAATAGCGGTAAATGGTTCTTCGCTGGAATTCAATACCGTATCCATAGCCTTTAATTCGCTATTGATCAAATATCCGAACATTTTATTTTCCGTAGAAAAACTATCGGCAATAATGGCTGTTGAAGCATGGGCGCGATGTGCAGTACCGAATGCATCATTCACATATACATCGGCATAACCGGCAAGCTGTTTCGCAAAAGCTTTCTGTTTTTCTTTCAATTCAGCCTTTGCCGCCTTCTTTTCTTCATCGGTGGCTGTATCAGGGAGACGTGGCTTCCCTTCTTCTTCAGCGTAAAAACGAAGGTTTTCGAGCAATAATACTTCACCCGGTTTTAAAGCCGCAGCTTTTGTTTTGGCACTTTCTCCCATACAATCGTCGGCGAATTCGACATTTTTGCCCAACAATTCAGACAAGCGTCCGATCACATGTTTAAGGGAATATTTTTCTTCCACACCTTTAGGACGTCCCAGGTGTGACATTAAGATCACAGAACCGCCATCGGATAAAATTTTATTGATGGTAGGTAATGCTCCACGGATACGGGTATCGTCGGTTACCACAAATGTCTGTTTGTCTAACGGTACATTGAAATCAACCCTGACAATGGCCTTTTTACCTTTGAAATTGTATTTGTCAATTGTTTGCATGATATGTATTGTTTTTAGAAATGCAAATTTAGATTTTTTTCAGGATAATCAGAAATAATCCCTTTTCCTGGTCTAAAATATTTCCGGCAAGCTTTATTTCCAACCTTGCGCCTGGATCGTTATCTTGTTGCCGGTTTCTGTTATCAGGTTACATCCATCCTCTTCATCGACAATGTATCCGATAATAGATATGTCATCTTGCCCGATCACTTTTTCATAATCGGAGACAGCTACTGTAAATAATAATTCATAATCTTCACCGCCATTCAAGGCGACAATCAGTGGTTCCAGGTAAAATTCCTCTGCAGCTCCAACGGTTTCATCTGCAATAGGAATTTTATGGTGATGGATTTCACAACCAACACCTGATGCGGAACAGATATGCAATAGATCGGAGGATAAGCCGTCGGTGATGTCGATCATGGCTGTAGGTGTGATCTTTGAAGCGGCCATGAATTCTATGATGTCTTTGCGGGCATGTGGTCTTAACTGGCGTCCCACCAAATATTCATATTCATCCAGGTTTGGTTGTATTGAGGGATCATCTGAAAATATCTTCTTTTCCCGTTCCAGTATCTGCAGACCCATATAGGCAGCTCCCAGGTTTCCGGATACACAGATCAGGTCTCCTTTTCCGGCGGTATTTCGGTAAGTTATTTTCGGAAGTTCGGCTTTTCCTATAGCCGTTATATTAATTGAAAGCCCGGTAAGGGAAGGGTTGGTATCGCCACCAACCAGATCTACCTGATAATGTTCGCATGCGTGCTGTAATCCGGAATAAAAAAGTTCAAGCGATTCAACGGAGAATTTGGAAGAAATGCCTATAGACACCAACAATTGTTGTGGAATAGCATTCATGGCATAGATGTCGGATATTCCGGCCACTGCAGCTTTGTATCCCAGATGTTGCATCGGAGTATATGTGAGGTCGAAGTCCGTGCCTTCCAGTAACATATCGGTGCTTACGGCCAAAGCCGTTTCCTGATAACGGAGAAT
>JAISOY010000075.1 GCA_031275285.1 Bacteroidales bacterium
CCAGGTTAAAATTCAACAGGTCGAACGACAACTGGTTCAGGTCTTCTTTAGACTGTAATATCCATGCGAAATAATAAGTTCCTTCCGTATTGAATGTGTAGATCTCCTTCGCGCGTTCAACCTGTTCTTCTATCTTCATGGTCGGGTCTTTACCGTCAATGAAGTCGATGGTTTCCTGTGCCGCCGCCGCGACTTCAGTACCCGGATATCCATCCACGATCTTTTTCAGTTCATTCCGCATAGCCTCCTGGGTTCCTTTTATTCTTCCTTCGGATACAGCTCTCAGGTAGGCGAACCTGGCTTCCAGGACATCCTTGGGATAACGATCTATCGCTGCGCTGGCAATAGATATCGTTTGCTCGTAATTACCGGCGTTGAACTGCTGGTATGCCTGTTCATATAATTTTTCAGCTTCCCCCTTTTCCTGCATTAACCTGTCCAGATAAGTAGGATCCTGGATGATCTTAGCAAAAACGCTTTCGGGAGCACGGCTTAATAACAGGTTCTTGCTCTTTTCAGCAGCAGCACTATTGTTCAGCTTCGAATAAAGCAGATACAGGTAGTAATAAGACGGTTCTACAAATTCACTATCCGGATAACGGCGTATCAATTCTTCATATTGGGCAGCTGCCAATGCAGGCTCATCAAAATCGTTATTGTAGATATACCCTGAGGCATAGAGGGCTTCCAGAAGCATCTGGTTAGAAGCATGCATCATTGAGTCGGTAAGCGGCAGGTGCTGCGTGTAGTATTCACGGCTCCGGGTGTCTGTACTCTTTTGCGTACCTGTGGTTGCGTCCTCTTCCCCTTCCGTTTCCCCGGCAAGGTGGATATCGGTCAACGTTCCTTTATTTTTACGTCGCCAGTTATCCTCCAGGCCGCGTCGACCCCACTTCATTTGGAATTCGCCGATCCCCTGGCTCACTGTGGTCGGATTGTAAAAATACCATTGGGCTTTGGATGTCGGATCAGTCAGTGTTCGCTGCCGGCTCATGTTACTGTAATACTGCTGCATCCGGATGGCCTCACTCTCTTCCTGCATCCGTTCTTTGCGTTGTAGTTCGGTAATGATATTATCGATCAGTTTGTTCCTGTCGGCTTCCGGCATTCGTGCAATACGCTGTACGCTATCCTGGAATTGGATGGTATTCAGATTTTCCACCAGGGCATCCAGACTTGCCGCCTTGGATGATATTTGTATGTAATTGGGATAATCGGGCCTCATGTTCAGCATTGCGCTGTCATAATACGCCTGTGCAGGGACATAATCCCGGCGGTCATAGAACAGGTTACCCAATGTAAGGTATGATTTTGTTTTTTGCGGTAGGTTGGAGGTGGAGGCCAATGCCGATTTCTGATAAAATTCAATGGCTTTGTCCGTGTTTTCTTCATGCATTTCTATTTCAGCCAGCGCATAATATATCTGATCCAGGTAATCCGCATTTTTGCTGTCACGCAACATTTTGTTCAGTTGTTTCCTTACTTCCCTGATGTCTTCTCCGCTTCCCCTGGATGCTGACGCCAGGCTGATGGTTGCGTTAAAGGACATTTCATAAGGCGGATTCATCCGGATGACCTTTTTAAAATTTTCCGATGACCGGGCATAATCCTTCTGTTCATAATAAAGCTGTGCCAGTACATACCGGTAACGTAGCTTTGTTTTTTTTCCCCTGGCATTGACCAGGGCATTTTCCACATGTGTAATGGCTTCAGGATACTGTTGCTGTTTGATGTACAGATCGGCAATAGTCGCTTGCAACTCTGATTTCAGCGCTTTTTTATCGGGAAATTTATCGTCGTCCTGCAGTTCGGTTAATACCCTGGCTGCTTCCCGGTAATTCTTTTCCATCATTAATGCTTTTGCCTTCCATATCCGCGATTCATACAATATTTCCTCTTCCGGGAATTCGGTTTCCATGAAGTTGAATGTCTGTAAAGCAAAATAATAGTCATTGGCATACACATAGGTCTTTCCGATCAATAAATAACACTGATCCATGTACTTATTAAATTCCCGCTTATCATAAAATTTCTTGTCGGAAGGAGACATTCCCGATTTTTTGACTTTCGGCTTGGCCGTGATAGAGTGGATATTGATGGCCTTACTCGCTTTCTGTGCGGCTGTTCCCATGTCGCCGGAAACCGATTGGGCTACGCCTTCATCACCATATAGGAACAAGGATAATAATTGCGTATAATCATCATTCTTTGTTTCTTCCGCCCTTTTGATCCCCCTTTTGTAGCTTTCTTTGGCATTAAAAAGAATATTGAAACGGGTAGTGATGTTATGATAGGTACGGTTGATGGGGGTATTTTTCCTCGTACTGCAGCCGTTAAAAGATAACGGCAGTATGATACACAACAATATGATATAAACAACTGTATTTTTCAAACTCACGGAGATATGGTTCTTCTATCCAATCAGATCAACCTGCAAAATAACAAAAAATGTCCGTATTTATTAACAGGTTTTTCAGAAAGATATTTTGTGACGGGTGTTTTTTTTCAAAATCATTGTAATTTTGTCTCCTGTTGGAGCTCTCTTTACAATGTTTTATCCATAAATCAGATGATGAATATGAATCCGTCTTTTTTTTCATTTCTCTTATTTGCTTTTCTTTTTCTCACTAATTCCGGAATTTCACTAGCAAACGAGCTTACGTTTAAACCCGATGGTAAATTTAAGATCATACAGGTCACAGATTGTCATTTCAAAGTAGATTCCGAATATTCCAGGGAAACCATCGAAATGCTGCAACAGGTATTGGATGCTGAAAAACCCGACCTGGTTGTTTTTACAGGTGATGTGGTTACCTGTAAACCCTATAGGGACGGATTGGATAGGGTACTCGATCCTGTGATCAAAAGGAAGATACCCTGGGTTTTGTTGTTCGGCAACCATGATGATGAATACGATATGACCCGCGAACAGCTGGCCACATTGGTTCAGGCCTATCCTTACCATATCGGGAAAATGAAAAAAGTGAAAGGAGTAACCGGTTATGGGAATTTTGTATTGGAGATAAAAGGAATCAACCGGAAGAAAACACAGGCTCTTTTGTATTGTATGGATTCAAATGCATACAGTACCCTGAAACCGGTAGTCGGTGGGTACGGATGGATGGCGCATGATCAGGTTGCCTGGTACAGGCAACAAAGCATGAAATATACTTCGGCCAATCAACAACAGCCTTTACCTGCGCTGGCCTTTTTCCATATTCCTTTGCCGGAATACCGGGCAGCTGATCAACAGGGAACTAAAATAACCGGGGTCAAGCTTGAAAAAGTATGTTCGCCGGAGATCAATACGGGAATGTTTGCAGCCATGCTTGAAAGGGGAGATGTAATGGGCACTTTTGTGGGACATGACCATATCAATGACTATATTTTCAATCATTATGGAATAGCGTTGGCTTACGGCAGGTTTTCAGGAAGTAAAACGACCTATACCGAACTAAAGAACGGGGTCAGGGTGATCGAGCTTACCGAAGGGCAACGGGGTTTTGATACATGGATACGGTTGAATGAAGAGGTCGTGATCAATCAGGTACGGTTTCCCGATGATCTTCCGTTAAAATAAAGGAAAATACTGTTCATAAAATACAGATAACTGATGAGGGAGGCTCACCATCATGAATATTTTTATTCGTGTTTATCACTGCTCCCTTTTTTCCATAATTCCCTGCATATTTTCCAGCGCCCAATCAACAAGCTGCTGAAGATGCGGTATCAGGCTTTCCCCTGTTTCGGTCAACCGGTATTCGACCTTTGGCGGCACTTCGGGATATACCTTCCGGTATATCAATCCGTCAGCTTCCAGCGTCCGTAACGTAACCGTCAACATCCTTTGTGAGATGTCGGCGATGGATTTATGGATATCACTGAAACGCATGATCCCGTTGTCGTTCAGTGTTACCAGTACAAGCATCGACCATTTGTCGCCAAAACGGCTCAATATGGATCGGATGGGGCAGGCGCCTGCAGGATAAAAATTTTTCATTTTTTTTACACTTTTATTTGATTGCAGATCAATAATAATTACCTTTACGTAAGTATCTTACTTTAAGATAAGCACTTGTTTTTATGAACAACAGGGATTAGCTTTGCGTTACAAAAGTAATTAACTTACTTTTCATAAGTATTGTTTTATTTAAAAAATAGAAACCATGGCAAAAAAAGTAGCAGTTCTGGCAGTTAATCCGGTGAACGGATTCGGTTTATTCCAATATCTGGAAGCATTTTTCGAAAACGGCATTCCTTACCGGATCTTTGCCGTTGCAGACACCAGGGAGATCAAAACCAATTCAGGCGTTACCCTGGTCGCTGACGATGTGATCGCCAACCTGAAAGGTCACGTAGACGAATATGATGCTTTGGTATTCGCCTGTGGCGATGCTATTCCCAGGTTTGGAGAGAATGTCGGGAAACAGTATAACCAGGATCTGGTGAGTGTGATCCAGGCATTCGGGAACAAGAATAAACTCATGATCGGTCATTGTGCCGCAGGAATGATGTTCGATTCAGCAGGTGTAGCGGAAGGAAAGAAAGTAGCCGTGCATCCTTTGGCCAAAGCAGCCATCAAAGAAGGCAAGGCTACCGGTGAAAAGTCGGAAATCGACGGTAACTTCTACACGGCCCAGACTGAGAATACCATCTGGACCATGATGGATAAGGTGATAGAAGCCCTGAAATAAGCGTTGTATTTCTGGGCAATGAAAAACAGCCATTTTAGTGATCACTAAAATGGCTGTTTTTCATTGCTGCATTGTTTCAAATATCTAAAAATCCGGTCATCATGCGATCCTGATAAAATATATTGTACTATCTTTGGCGGAAGACATTTTTATCAGGACTAATTTTAATGAATACATTCAATTACTTACTAAATTTTATACCATGATTCATAAAATATTGTTTTTACAGCTTGTATTGTTGTGCGGCTGTCTGGTTTCATCTTTTTCACAGCCGGGGAGTGAGCACAAAATGGATGAACGGATGGGGGAAATAAAAAAAGACAAAACAGTAGATGCTTTCGGATCATCCCGTTTGATCTACGGACGTTCTGCCCAAACCACCCGTGCGGGAAACCTGGATCTCAGGATATCACACCGGTTCGGACGCCTTCGCGAAGGTATAGATGACTGGTTCGGCCTGGACACCGCCTTTGTTCGTATAGGACTTGATTACGGTATCACCGACAGGTTAATGGTAGGGTTCGGACGAAGTAAAATGGATAAGGAGCTGGATTTAAGTGTTGCTTACAAAATGCTGGAACAATCGGAGACGATGCCGGTTACTTTGTCGTTGTACGGAGGGGTGATGGTCAATACCCTGAAAATGTCCGGTCAGGATTATGATTTCGGTGACAGGCTCAGTACCATATTTCAGGTATTGGTCGCCCGGCGGTTCCTGGACAGGTTCACCATTCAGGTAGCGCCCGTCTGGGTATACAACGACCGGGTTCCTACGGCAGACGACGACCATCATATCTTTTCCGTCGGGTTGGGCGGACAGGTACGTATCCTGAAACGCTTAAGTATGAATGTTGAATATTATCCGGTTTTCTCAGGAAGCAAATACCATGGGACCGTATCCCCGCTTGCCGTAGGAGTGGATATTCAGACCTGGGGTCATGTCTTCCAGTTTTTTGTAGGTAATTCGATGGCGCCTAACGAACATTTATCTCTGATACGTACTACGGATAAGTGGGAAAAAGGACAAATACATTTTGGGTTTAACCTGTTAAGGAGATTCCCGATAGCATCGAAACGCCCATAATTTCAAGAAGCGACATTTAGGACATTTTATACGTATATCTCGTTATCATCTCTTTTGACGCTGTGGTATATTTGTACTAGTAATTTTAATTCACAGAGTCATGGATGGATTGATCAATCTCGGATATTTAGGACTTTTTATCGGGACATTCCTTTCGGGAACAGTGATCCCATTGAGTTCCGATGTACTTTTGATCGGTATCCTTGCCCTGGGAGGAAACGAATGGCTATGCCTACTGATTGCCACTATCGGAAACTGGCTGGGAGGCATGACATCCTACGGGCTTGGCTGGCTGGCCAAGTGGGAATGGCTGGAGCGTTGGTTTGACGTAAAACCGGAAAAACTCCATAAACAGAAGGAAACAGTCAATAAATACGGTGCCGGCCTGGCATTATTTGCCTGGGTCCCGGCAATCGGTAGCATATTGCTGATCGCACTCGGCTTCTACAAAGTGAAACCCAAAACGACCACATTATTACTATTGGGGGTATGTTTTGTCCGCTTCCTGATCTGGACGCTTTTGCACATCCACTTTGCTTAGGATTTTCCTGTTAAAGTATTTCAGGATCGTTTTCCACGCCTAGCCCGGGGACCAGTGGGTCGTTCATTCCTTCGCTTTCTTCCTGTGCCAGTTCGCTGATGTTGGAATTATCATCCATACGGAATGATTCATCGACAAAATGGATCTCCTGTGTTTTACCCGGCTGTACCTGGTCGTTTTGATTTTCCATATTTCTATTTTTTGAATGTGTCATTGTTTCATGTTTCTGTGAACTTTTGATCATCTTTACAAAGATAAAAGTAAATGATGAATTATTAAACAGACGGAAATTTTTACTGTAATCTTCAAATGATCAATACGTTAAAAATTTGTTTAACAAAATGATCTTTTTTTGTAAATAAAGTAAAAATTGTATATTATATTTGCATAAAGTCTAACAAATAATGGGGTGAATTAAATAATACCAATAAAGTGATGTCATAATTTAATGAACGTAATCAACTTGATCAGCGTGATTTAAAAATAATAAATAGCACTGAGTGCTTAGTACTAAAGATATTCATAACAACTATGAAGCATGTTTACACTCTTATCTTATTGTGTGTCGCATGGATTGTTTCTGCTAATGACTTAACGGAACAGGAGAACAACCGTCTGGAAGCCGCCAAAGTATTTGCACAAGTAGACCAGTCCAATAATTATACGCAAGAGTTATCCATTGCAGACCTGAATGTTTTGCCAATGGGAATGTCACGGACATTAAATAACATCAACTATTCCATTGCTGTCTCCAGTATCATTACCATGCCCGACCATGTGAAACTCACTGTTTTCGGCAGGGTCAGGTTATCGCAAAGTGAAGCCGAAGGGGGAGATAAAGTTATTTTTTTCGGAGCACAAGATATAAAAATGTCTTATGAAGGTAACATTATAGGTGATGCAGTTTTATCGTTGTTTGGAGATGTTGGCATTCCCGTTTACGGAGGTGCAGCCATGCTGACACTGAAAGGAAATTATAATCCCGCTTTGGGATATGGAGAACCTCAAACAACCTTAACCATGGATTGCCGTGGTTTCAAATCTTTAAGCCTGGATGCACAGGTCGAATTCCCTGAAACATGGATACGGCCGGTAGACAATAAGGGAAGTATTATTCCCGGAAGGGTTATTGCCGGTTTCCGTACAATGATACAGGATTGGAATGATTTGCTGGTCGGTATCGATCTGCCTGATTTTGAAATCGTGGGATTGGACGGTTTTATCTTTCAGAGCAGGAATGCCGTGTTTGATTTCAGCGATATCCGTAATGACAATAGTGTTATATATCCAGTCGGGTACAGGGAAAAATACATGATCCCCGGCTATGAAAATTTATGGCGCGGAATATACATTAGTGATTTAACCATCAAGTTACCGCCCCAGTTCGCATCAAGGGCATCAGAGGAACGGGTGAGTTTCGATGCCCGGCATATGATTTTGGATAACAACGGGATCAGTGGTTTATTTTCAGCAAACAATGTGTTATCCATCGAACAGGGAAGTGCCGGAGGATGGCGCTTTTCGGTAGACCGGTTTTCCATTGCACTGGAAGCCAATCATCTTACAGGAGCAGGATTCGGAGGATTGATCGGTTTACCGGTTGCCGATACCGATTTGGGTTATGAAGCTTTTATCTCTCCGGAAAACGAATATTTCCTGAAGATCAACCAGATGGAGAAACTTGAGTTCAACCTGTGGAAGGCGAAAGCAACTCTACACCCCAATTCATATGTAGCCATGACCGTAAAGGATAACCGTTTTATCCCGGAAGCCATGCTCCATGGTTCGGTGATGCTGGAGTTACGACCCGGCGAACAGGGAGTAACATCTTCGCCTGTTGCCAGATTCGAAAATATTACATTCCGGGGGATGCACCTGACCACCACTGCACCTTATTTCACAGTGGAACAAATGGGATATTCCGGTGAAGCTAAAATTAAAGGTTTTCCCTTATCCATCGGAGATATACAGTTTGCAACCAACGGTAAAAAAGCCCGGTTAGATTTCAACACCACTTTTGCATTAGGTGACGATCCGTTTGCTTTAACCGCTGGTACCCGGCTGGCCTTAGTCGCGGAGATGGCCGATGATAACGGGCAGTATCGCTGGCAATACAAGGAATGTACCATGTCGTCCATTGTTGTGGATGCATCTGTAGCCGAAGTATTCAGCATTACCGGAGAAGTAACCGTAATGAATGATGACCCTGTTTACGGAGACGGCTTTGCCGGAAACCTGAACATGAAAGTAGAAAAAGGATTAAATGCAGGGTTAACAGCAAGCGCTATCTTTGGATATAAGGATTTCCGTTATTGGATGGTAGACGGAACTTTGTCCATACCCGGGGGAATACCCATATTCCCGGCAGTGAACCTTACCGGGTTCGGCGGTGGAGCATCTTACCGGATGAAACCGGGAACCGGAAACAGCAGGATGCCTACCGGATGCGCCTATGTCCCCAGTTCGGAAACCGGGCTAGGATTAAAAGCAGCAGTATTGTTCAACATCGGCACCGATAATGTAGCTAATGGGGAAGCCATGTTTGAAATTGCCTTCAACCGGCATGGAGGAGTGAATTTCATCGGCTTTTTCGGACAAGCTAAAGTGCTGGCGGAGATTCCGGGAGCAAAGAACATTGAAAATTTCGTCAGCGATAAGTTCAAGAAGATGGGAGAACTGGAAAGACAGTTTACCAATGATAATCCAGAACTGATAGCACAGTTGGAGAAGCTCAAGATTTACGAACCCGAAAAAGCAGCAGGAAAAGTATTCGAAGGTTCCGAGAAATTAGGCGAAACGGGTTTTGCCGCCGCTTTAGGGATCAAATACGATTTCCAGGCAAATTCACTGCATGCCAATTTCGATATGTATATCAATGCCGCCGGGGGGATACTGAAAGGAGCCTCATCGGGTAACCGTGCCGGTTGGGCGGTACTACACGTAGACCCCAACGAATGGTACATGCACATGGGTACGCCCACTAACCCTTTGGGGGTCAAATTCGATCTGGCAGGGCTGGTCAGGATCGAAACCGGATCGTATTTCATGATCGGTGACCGTATTCCCGCATCGCCTGCTCCACCACCGGAAGTAGCCAATATACTGGGAGTGGATGCGGAAAAACTGAACTACATGCGCGACCTGAATGCTTTAAGCAACGGGCGTGGTTTCGCTTTCGGAAGCAGTTTCAAGGTAGAGACCGGAGATATCACCTTCCTGATATTGTATGCCAATTTCAAAACAGGGCTTGGATTCGACATTATGCTGAAAGACTACGGTGAAGCTCAGTGTAAGGGACGTTCCGGTGTAATAGGAATGGATGGCTGGTATGCTAATGGGCAGGCTTATGCTTATCTTCAGGGAGAGTTAGGCGTAAAAATCAACCTGTTGTTTGTCAAGAAAAAAATACCCGTTATCAGGGGCGGTGCTGCCACCCTGATGCAGGCCAAGCTTCCCAACCCGGCCTGGTTTGCCGGGTATCTCGGAGTGGAATTCGACTTGCTGGGTGGCCTGGTTCGCGGAAGAATGCGCATGAAAATAGAACTGGGACAGGAATGTACTATCGAAATACCCGGGGGAAGTCCATTGGGAGTAGAAGTGATTGCAGACCTGACACCGCGCAACGGGTCGGATAAGGTAGACGTATTTACCGCACCGCAGGTAGCTTTCAATATGCGCATCGGACACCCGTTTGAGATGGAAGATGACGATGGCATCAAACGGTACCAGCTGAAGCTGGAAGAATTTTCCGTATCACAGGGTGGACAGATAATTGAAGGACAGCAAAAATGGAACTACAATAATGACATCGTATCCTTCTACTCCCACGAAATACTTCCTCCCAATGTGCCCTTAAAAGCAGTGGCAAGGGTGAGTTTTGAAGAATACCGTAACGGGAACTGGATTACCGTATATACCGGGGGAAAGAAAGCGGAAGAACGCAGGGAGATATCCTTTACTACCGGAGAAGCCCCGGATGTCATACCCGAACACAATATAGAATATGCCTACCCGGTACCCGGACAACACTTTTTCTACCCGGGAGAGACCAATAAAGGCTATGTCCAGCTCAAACGCGGGCAGAGTTACCTGTTTGCTTCGGGTATGACCCACAAGATCCACATTACACCGGAAGGGGGCATATCCCGGGCCGTTTCTTTCAGCTATAGTTCGTCCGATAACAGTATCGAATATACTTTGCCTGATATAAATACCAACCAGTACTACCATTGGGAAATGCTGAGCTTTACCGGGAAAGCGGGAAGTAGTACAGGTGATGCAAATCGTCGGGTTACCGCAATACCTTCGGATGACGATAATGAAGTAACGGTGCGGAGCGCACAGGCCGGAGGCGAGATACGCGCCGATGCCGGAAAGATATTGCTGGCCTATGACTTTAGCAGCAGCCGGTACAACACCTTTGCCGAAAAAGTGAATGGTATACGGAAAAACCAGGCACTATGGGGAAAAGTCTCTTCCAGTGTGATTGACCTGCGGTACAATATCACAGACGGAGAACCCTTTGACCTTGCCGAACTCACGGGAACCGGATATACGGCAGGCATTCCGTTGGTACAGGCGGAAGCCACCCTGACGGATGCATATTTCAAAGAAAAAATCAACCCGTTACTATACCGGGATTATCCCCATGCACCCGGGATCAGGATCACTCATCGCGAACCGTTGGAAGAACTGGGAGTACCTCCTGCCAAAGCATTATATGTACTTAACTCTTATCTTACGGAAATAGAATACGACAACTTTAGCAATTTTGCCAAACGATACTTCCCATATATTTATAATTTACCACAAGCATACAGGGAAGACTTTCTGGATTTGGAAAACCAGGCGGTAAACCGGTATATCTATCAACCGTCACTAAAGCTTCTTACACTGGTCAGGGAAACCTATCCTTTTGTTCTGTATGGTGACTATCAGATACAGCTACAATATATGCTGCCCGGAGAAGTAAAAGGAACAAAAGCTTATTTTGATTACCATAACCCGATTTTATAATATGAGAATTCAATTTAAAAAAGATAAATTAAACATGATTACTTTGAAAAAAATATGCTTTTCCAGGTATCTTTTTTTATTTATTCTCCATTTTTCATTTTCCATTCTCCATTCTTTCTCCCAGGATACCACATCTATCCGTATATCCGTCGATGCCCGCATCCGGGAAGATGCCGTATTGTTACGCTGGGGAGCCACTACCCCTATGGCCTGGCAACAAACCAACCGCTATGGGTTCAGGATCGAACGCTACACAGTATTGCGCGACCGACAGGTATTGCCACAACCTGAAAAAAACATATTAGCCGCAGAATTTAAAGCACAGCCGGTAAAAGATTGGGAAAAAATCGCTACGGATGATGATCATGCAGCCATTATAGCACAGGCCTTATACGGTGAAGAATTTGAAGTGACGGGTGGAGATGTATCGGGTGTAGCCAGGATCATCAATTTGTCGCAACAACTGGAACAACGCTTCGCCATGTCGTTGTACGCTGCCGACCGCAATTTTGAGGCTGCCTGCATGGCCGGTTGGGGATGGCGCGATACTGAAGTAAAAGCAGGTGAAAAATACCTGTACCGGGTTATTCCATTGGTTCCGCCGGATATAATGGTTATAGATACCGGATATATCTATACCGGCCCGGACGATTACGAACCGTTGCCGCAACCCCTGGATCTGGCTGCCGTATTCGGTGACCACAGTGTGATGCTTACATGGAACTATGATATGATGAACGGGGTGTATAACAGTTATTATGTGGAAAAATCCACGGACGGTGAACGGTTTGAACGGTTGCCGGGTTTACCCGTATCCAACCTCAATAATCGCAGCGGAAAGACGGCGCAGCGCATGTTCTTTTCCGATTCCTTATCCAACAATACACAGATCTATTATTACCGTATCCGGGGACTGGATGCATTCGGGGAAACGGGCCCGTCTTCCGAAGCCGTTTCGGGAAAAGGACAGACTTTACTGGTATATGTACCCCATATCACCCGTGCAGTCATTGATGAACAAGGTGTGATGGAACTGGAATGGGAATTTGACGAACGCGGCAATGAGCTGATCAGCGGATTTGAATTGAACCGCTCTGTTCAAGCCAATAACGGGTTTACCGTAGTACAGGAAAATATTCTACCTGTACAACGAAAAACAGAATTCGGTGATTTATTACCGGTTAATTACCTGACCATTTCAGCCATTCCCAAAAGCGGACTACCTACTGTTTCCTTTCCTGTTTTGGTACAACCGTTGGATACGGTACCTCCGGCTGTTCCGCTATCCTTTACAGGGGATATTGATACTACAGGGGTAGTTACCCTGAAATGGGCGGTCAACAAGGAACCGGATATGCTGGGGTATAAAGTGTACCGGGCATTACGTAAAGGTGATGAATTACTCCCTTTGTCCGATGTGGCACATACAGATACGGTATACAGGGACACGGTTAACCTCTACAACCTGAATGCACATGTATATTATACCGTAGTAGCAGTGGATATGCGTTATAACCAATCTCCGGCGACCGCGCTGCTCGAACTGGCCAAACCCGTATTGATTCCTCCGTCTTCACCGGTTATTACCGGATACCGGGTCACGGAAGAGGGTGTTTTGTTGGAATGGGTCAATAGTCCGGATGAAACGGTTACGGAACACCGGCTTTACCGGCAGGCAAAAGCTGGTCCGGATTCCTCGTTGGTGCTGTTGCAGCGGTTTACTGAAAATACTGTGCAAACCTATACTGATATACAAACAGAACCGGGAATCCGTTACAGGTATACCTTAACCGCAGCTACAGCAAACGGACTGGAATCGCTGCCGTCACCACCATTAACGGCATCCGGCAACCGGGAGTCTATACAAGAAATCACCCGTTTCGAAGCATCGTTGGATAAGAAAAACAAGAAGATAAAGCTTACATGGAGTGATAACCTGAAAGAGGTAAAAATATATGAATTGTATAAAAGCGCCAACGGTCAACTGCCCACACTCTGGAAAACGGTATCCGTTCCGTTAAAGGAACAGGTAGACGAAGATATCCGGCAGGGCAATTATATGTATTTATTACGTGCAGTTTACCGGAACGGTAAAAATTCAAAGAGTAAAAGTATAACGGTTAAATGGTAAGGCTATGAAAAAAGTGATACCCATATTATTTTTGGCAGTCAATATCTGTTTATCAGCACAACAATTACCGGAAGAGTTAGATTTAAAAAATAAAGGATACTATGAATTAAAAGTGGAATTTAAAGCACATAACGGAACCAGTCATGATGCTACTTGTTCCAGTCAGATAAGGGTAAAAGCGTATTTTAAAAATAATAGCCAGAAAATAATATACCAACGGTGGTTCCAAATGGTGGGCGGTGCGAGTACATCGGGAAGCTTTACTTATGTGTTTCCGGCAGATAATGAAATAGATAAGCTGGAAGTATGGACAGAAAGGGACTATGGAAACTGTAATGGTGAAAATCATGGAACAACATGGTTCAACAATATTACTTATCCTTATTTCTTCGCTCCTCATTCCGGAATGCCCGGGTACAGTAGTGAAAGTTACATCAATGTTTCCGTCTCCCCCTTGACCAATAGGAGATTGTTAAGATTATCCATAAGTTTTACTGCTGATGAAACGCATATGTTGTCCAGTAATAGTCAATTATATGTTACTTATTCTAATACCGGCAATGAGAACATTCAGTTTAAAAATTATTTATCTTATTATGTAAAAAATCAGCCGTATGGAGATACTGTTAGTTTTACTCATTCAACATTAGATAAGATATCAGAAATAAACCTCAATCTTAAAGGAAGAGCAGCAAATGAAAATTATGATTTCAAATGGATAAACCCGACCCAGACCGATCATAACCAGACCGATCATAAAGGAACTTATACTGAAAAATATGCAGCAGGAGGCATCAATTTCAATTTAATTGTTGGAATAGATTATGATGTAGCTTACGCACCCATTGAATATAGTGGAAAAGAAAAAATTTTAACCCCGGACAATTCTGTGCAGTTAACTTCAAAAGGAAAATTCTCGACTTCTGTTGCTGCTTCGCATCGTTGGGTGTACTTTTGTGGAGAGGAGCCATCGAATAATATGAATCTTTGGACTCCTTTTCCTCCGTCTTTACAAAACAAAGATGAAATTAAATTCATGGGTAGCGATCTTTTCGGTAATGATCTTACTATGATCAATAAAAAAGTACATTTCAGGTACTATTTAGGGGATGAGAAAGACAGATATTCATCTACAGTAACCGTACAATATAAAAGAGATGCTCCCAGGATGAGTCTTTACAGTAAAACAAATCCTACCTGTAGTTATACGGAAGACGGTAGCATTACGATACAGTTCAGCCGGAAATTGGATGATGACGAACAGTTAAACCTGGTAGTACATATCGGTAGCAAAACAATCCCTGTTGTAAATCTGAAGACTTTGGAGGCAAATAATCGTCTGACCTTTACAGGGCTTTCAAGTGGGGAAGTGTCGGTTGGAAGTTATGTCGTCAAGGTTGGAAATGAAAGCGAATCTACAGATGGAGACGGCTATGCATTGAATAATATTACCCTTACCGCCCCTTCTCCAGTAATAGGAACATTCGAAAAGCAGGATGTCAACTGTTATGGAGGCAATGATGGCCGCATCTCTATAACCCCGTCGGGCGGCATAGGCTCGTACTATGCCGTATACGGGGAAGATACCACCTCCCTGTTCACCTCATCCGGTTACGTCATTCACCGGTTTTCCCCGGGGCCGCACCAGATAAAACTATTTGACAGCAACCATTGCCATATAGGGAATGACGGTGATGAGGCAACCTTGACCATTTCGCAGCCCGCAGCACCCGTTGTCCTGAATACCGAACGGATTTTCCAACCCCGTGGCTGGGGTCTTTCCGACGGATGGATAAAGGTACGGGCGCAAAATGGAACACCTCCGCCCGACGGTGATTATACCTTTTACTGGACAAAACAGGATGCAGGTTCCATACCTGCCCCGTCTCCGGTAACGGAAGGCAATTCCATGACCAGCACCGCAGAAAATCTCGGTGACGGGCGTTATCATATCAGGGTGGAAGATATCCTGTACGGTACTGCGGTAAGTTTACCGGGCGCTGTCGCTTCCGACTGGAAAGGATGTGTCGCCGAACTGGATACTGTGCTGATGCAGCCGCCCAAACTGGAAGTAACACTGGCTACCCGTGATTCCATTTCCTGTTTCGGCCTCGAGGACGGAGCAGTCATGGCACATACGCGTGGCGGGGTAGGTGGACCGGGAACCTATGAATACGAATGGGTAAGAAAAGAAGGACTTTCCGGCGTCCCGATATCGGGAGGATTTGTACCCGACTCCATATTACAGGATTTATTAAGTGCAACATATGTCGTTACGGTAAGAGACACCAATGGCATTACCACCACGGCAGGCTATTATCTGGAACAACCGGAATTGCTGACAGCGGCAATCGCCGCCGCTACCCTTGCCTGCGACGGTGATACCGACGGGTGGATAGAAGCCGGGGTAAGCGGTGGGACTACGCCATACCAGTATGTATGGACCGGATACGGAACGGAAAATGCAACACTCAGGACCACCCGCATCGAAGGACTCACAGGCGGAACCTATACCCTGTTCGTAAGGGACCACCGCGGCTGTGAAGCATGGTCTGCCGGAAGGGTCAATGTGCCCGGCGGAATGCAGCTAGATACGCTAATAATACCGCCCGTATGCCATGATGCCTCCGACGGAAGCATTGTCCTGAATGTATCCGGTGGCATGGCGCCTTACACCTATCTCTGGAATACCCCGGCAGCTACATCTGCGTTAAGCAACCTTCCTTCAGGGAACTATTCCGTAAAAGTAACCGATGCCAATAATTGTTTTATCGAACAAAGGTTCAGCCTGAAAAATCCCGAACCGCTCCGTATCGATCTTGGAGGGGACAGGGTTTTGTGTAAAGACCAGACAGCCGTGCTCTCCGCAAAGATTTCGGACACCAATGCCACCTACCGGTGGTACAATCGTGACGGATTATTTGCCGGGGAACCCGAAGTGGAGATATCCGGCGAAGGAAAATACCGGGTGCTGGTAAGCGACCGTGACGGATGTTTCGGTACGGATACCGTAAACATATCGACCCGTGACATGGAAATCGTGGCGGATTTTGTGGTAGCCGCCAAAGCCGCAGCCACCATACCTACCTGCTTTGTCAATATCAGCCATCCTTTTCCCGAAAGCACGGAATGGATGATTCCCGACGAAACATCCGTTTTTATAGTCAGCCATACCGATGAACAACTGGAATTGCTGTTCAACCGCGAAGGAGAATATACCGTCGGTTTGCTGGCGCGTGTAGGCGAATGTGAACAGGCCATATATAAAACCGTAACCGTAGTGAACAAATACGACCTGACCGATTACGAGCCGCAACAGGAAGCCTTCCTGAAACAGTTCAAGCTCTGGCCCAACCCGTCGAACGGACAATTCACGGTGTCGGTAGAACTGAGTGAAACGGCAGACATACAATTACGCCTGATCAGTTCCGCAGGTACGGTAATGGAAACCCGTTCTTTGTCCGGGAATGACCGCTATCAGGAGAACTTCTCCTCTAATGGAAAGTTACAACCGGGCGTATATATCATACAGCTGGTATCAAAAAAGGCAGTAGCGGCAATACAAATAGTAATGGAGAACCTTTAGCTCGGCGGAGCCAATTGAGAATTGAGAATTGAGAATGGAAAATGGAGAATTGAAGATGAAGAAGGATAATGTTATTAAAGAAAAGTCATACAAGTTTGCGGTCAGGATTGTAAGACTGTCGCAAATGCTTTGTTCCGGTAGAAGCGAATATGTGTTGTCCAAACAGGTGCTGCGCAGCGGAACGGCGATCGGTGAACTGGTACGTGAAAGTGAACATGCACAGTCCAAAGCCGATTTCATCCATAAAATGAGCATTGCGCTAAAAGAAGCCAATGAATCGGATTATTGGCTGATGTTATTGAAAGATACCGGGTATATTGACATTCCATCTTATACATCCATACAAAATGATGTGGATGAGTTGATCAGCATATTGGTTCGGATTATTAAAACAGCGAAGAAAAATTGAGAATGGAGAATGAAAAATGGAGAATTATTTTTTAAACTTAAAAGCTTTTAATTATGATGAAACAATATAAGGCCTTTTTCGCTATTTCAAGAAAAATTGTACCTTTCATAGGATTAATGTATTGGATCTTTTTTAAAGTCATCGCGAATAAATATGTAACTGCACAACCGATTGAAATTATGGATGCAAGCATCAGGGCTGTTTGTCTTTCTCTCTTTTTAGGCCTTTGTTTTATATTCATCACATACTTGATTATGCCTTTTTTGCCTAAACGTTTTCCAACAATGAAAGAGTGTGAAGAATACACCTCGAAGTTCCGTCATCTTTTCACACAGCTCGTCAAAGAAACATTCAAGACGCCGACAAAAGAAGTGGTTATGATTACCATTGTCTTGACATTTTTAATACTTTTTACAGTATACAATACTATTTGCCTTGCTATAATGGGTTACGAAAACCCTGCTTTTGTGGCTGTAACATTTTTATTCCCGTTTCTTTTTTTCAGAGATCCTTTAAAACGATTTCTCTTTTTAGGATTATCGGTTGTTTCCGGATTTCTGCATGTATTAATAGGCATCCTTAATATGTAAGTAATTATAGAAAAAACCAAGATGAACAAATCTATAGTACATATGGCCCGAAAGGCAAAATGGATGAACACAATTGTTCGTCATTCTTCGTGCACCCTCTACCGTACTTTGTTCATCTTATTCCTCATTCTCCATTCTCCATTCTCCATTCCCAAACGACTTACCCGGTGCAGGTTTCCACTAACCTGATGCCCCCCTACAGCCTTTACCTGAGCGATTACGCCTCCGGGGCACGCGAGCATATTTCCGTAACCCTGGTGAACCGCGATATCAACCGTCCGGGGCTCAACATAAAACTCCGCTTGACTATCAAAGGACAGGGCTTTACCATACAAACCCTTCCACAGGCCGTCTTCGTCCCCATCACCATCGATCCCAATGTTCCCTACCGGTTGTCGCAACAGGAAATAGCGCCCTATTTTGATCCTTCCACGCTCAATGCACAGGGATTGGGAACACAGGGTTACCGTAACGAGGGGCGTCTACCCGAAGGAATGCTGCAATTCTGTTTCGATGTCATTGAGTACCATACCGGACGTATCATTTCCCAGCAGGGATGCGGCAGCGTTTGGATAGCCGTACAGAAGCCACCGTTACTTAGCCTGCCTTTCAACAATGAGAACATAACCATAAAAGACCCGCTTAACCTTCTTTTTCAATGGACACCCCGCCATAGCGGACTAGCCGGCGTTGAGTATGAACTGATCATCAAGCAGCTGTGGGATAACGGTATGTCACCCGAAGCCGCTTTTGCTTACAGTCCCGAGATCATCCGCGAGCGTATCAGGAACACCTCCCTGCTGTATGGCGCCATGATGCCTCCTCTGACACCTGGGTTCCGGTATGCCTGGGCGGTGAGAGCCGTTGCTTCCGACGGCTTCTC
This sequence comes from Bacteroidales bacterium, assembly GCA_031275285.1. Taxonomy (NCBI): domain Bacteria; kingdom Pseudomonadati; phylum Bacteroidota; class Bacteroidia; order Bacteroidales; species Bacteroidales bacterium. The sequence continues at coordinate 18,935 of JAISOY010000075.1, forward strand.
CGAACAGCGGGTATTTGAGAACGACGGGTTAAGCCAGATACGCGTGTTCTCGCTCGAAGAGTATTGTCCGGCCGTGTTGGGAACAACCGCCGCCTA